>CAZQLJ010000239.1:0-2500 GCA_964594085.1 uncultured Clostridium sp. | reverse complement strand
CTCGCCTCGCCTGTCTCCTCCTCGATCATGCTCTTTTCAAGCTTGAAGTTGCACTTGGGCATTTTTTCCTCGGGCTTGTCGCCGGGCCACGAAAGCTTGACTGCCTCTTTAAAGGTCGCAGGCTTGTCGTCGATAAAATTAAGTGTGCATTTGCCGTTACGCAGAATGTTCTGCGCGGTGTTGGACGAGTTGCGGCAGCACAAAAGCATCGCATAATAGTCCTTGCCTGCTACGTAGTAGGGCTGAACAAGAGAGTAAGGACCGAGATTTGTGGTGCCGTTCTCACAAAGCGTTGAGATGATGACGGTTGGCATCGGGAAAAACAGAGAGGTCTGATAGAAGTTGTCCACGATGCGAAGGTTTTCAAAGCTGCTCATTTTCAAGTTCTCCTTTTGAATTTGTGTTTTTATTATTGTATTTTTATTATTTTATCGAGTATAGGGTACACGGTATCGAAATCCGAGTTTTCCATAGACCAGCAGATCAGAGCCTCGGCAACGAACTCCGCACAAAAGTTACAATCACAAACAGGCACAATAAAGCCTGCTATCTGATCACGCAATCTTTTATGTCTGCTTGCTGAACCGACCGACACGAGCTTTACCGCATCGACGTCGGAAAACAGCTTTTCATTTTCTGTCGCAAAGCTCCTGAGTGAATCAAATATTCCCTTCAAAAGCGCTCGGGGATTGTCGCGGGGCAGATTTTCCATTTCGTGCAAATACTTTTTCCAATCCTCATAAACGAAGGTCGCAATAAGCATCTCCTTCGACGGAAAATAATTATACACAGTACCAACGCCAAGACCGCACGCACTCGCAACGGAGCGTACCGTCGTCGCGGCATATCCGCGCTCGAGAATTTGCTTTTTTGCTTCTGCCAATAGCTGCTCGCGCACGTTTTCAATTATCTTCGGCACTCAGTTGCCCCCTTTCAAAACAAAGCTTAAAATATGCTCGGCAGTCAATCGTATCTGCTCCTCGGCACTTATCGTGGGGATTCCGTCCCCGTCTTGCTTGCCGTACATTCCAAAGTAAGCGTGGCAGCCTCCTTTGATCTCGATCTCTGTCAGATCTTTAGGCAGATTTTTCTTGTATTTCTCATATTTTTCTCGGTTCATCACGTTGTCCTCGCTTCCGTAGAGCGAAAGCGCACCAAGCTCGGTTGCCGAAAGATCGGCAGTTGAATAAGAGCCGAGCAAAACGATGCCGTCAAAGTCACCCGTATGATTTGCCACGTAAGATGCCGCCATCGAGCCGCCGAGCGAATGCCCACCGATATACCAGCTTTCTATTTCGGGATATTTTTCACACACACCGTCCGCGGCATTCATATCAAGTACGGCAAGATTAAAGGGCATTTCAATCAAAACACAAAATATTCCCTTCGACGCCAATTCGATCATAAGCGGCTCGTACGCCGTGTATTCCACCTTTCCTCCGGGATAGAATACAAACCCGATATCAGAATTTGGCTCACCGTATGCGATCACTCCGTTCGAGAGCACAGTTCGCGTCACGCTGTTCCCTGCAGAAAAGACCTGTATAGCATCTGTATCTGCACGATAATAATCCGAGGTATATAAAACAAAGCCTCCGATAATCAATGCCAAAGCCAATGTGATCGACGCGATCCATATAATAAATTTTCTGTTAAGCTTGATCTTCAATATCTATTCACCTCGTTTATGAACCTGTTCATATAACATTTTACATCATTTTTCGGTTAATGTCAAGCGACCTTAGCAAGAAAACAGCTATAATTCCGAAAAATTTGCCTTTTGTTTAAACGGAGTTTTAGCCTTTATAACAACAAAAAAGAGCCGATGGAAAAATCCATCGGCTGATTGAAAAGATGAAGTGCGGGACTTTGAACCATATAGATTGGATCAACCCTTTGTCGACACATACCACGCTTCTTTTTTGTAATTATCCCATTCTATAACGGCACTTTTAAATGCAAAGCAAACAGTAAAAAAAGGATCCACCGCCGTTGCATCAATAAAATATGTGTTTTCCTCTTTTATTCCGAGATCGAAAACGGTAATTTTAGATTTCAACTGCGCAACAAATCGATTATGCGCTTCGTTACCTGACAAAATGATTTGCGGCTCGTCGGAATAAGGATTCCCATTTTCATCTCGCTTCCAAGCTCTGCCCGGCTCATACGACTTAAGATTAAATTCATTGAAAGTAATACGGGCAAACTCAATTTCCATATCGGTTTCGTAAGGATTTTGCTCTGCATTTTTGTGAATATTTAAATAGGAAGCGCCAACTGTCAAGTGATCATTGTCCATAGACTCAACAGCAAATTCCGCATCGTGAAAATCAAAATCTGAAAGATGGTTTACAGAAACGTATTTCAAATCACTGCCCCCTTTTTTTATAACGCTCACTGCATTTATGAAAAAAACCTCTCCTGCCTCAATAGACAAGAGAGGTTTGGTGCGAGAAACGGGACTTGAACCCGTACGGTGTAAACCACACGCCCCTCAAAC
>CAZQLJ010000238.1:0-2505 GCA_964594085.1 uncultured Clostridium sp. | reverse complement strand
CTTGGCTTCCATGACCCTTATGAAGGCCGTGGAGGCAGGTGTGGATGTCATTGATACTGCCATTTCCCCCATGGCTCTGGGTACATCTCAGCCTCCCACCGAGCCAATCGTGGCTGCCTTGGCGGGTACGCCTTACGATACCGGCTTGGATCTCCGCAAACTGGATGTTGTGACAAAGTATTTTACCCCTCTTCGTGAGAAGTACCTCAAGGAAGGTCTTATGGACACCAAGGTGCTCAAGGTGGATGTCAACGCCCTCCTGTACCAAGTGCCCGGCGGTATGCTCTCCAACCTTATGTCCCAGCTCAAGCAGGCAGGGAAGGAGGAGAAGCTCACCGAGGTGCTGGAGGAAGTGCCGAGAGTAAGAGCCGACGTAGGATATCCTCCTCTCGTAACCCCCTCGTCGCAGATCGTTGGTACTCAGGCAGTATTCAACGTTCTCAACGGTGAGAGATATAAGATGTGCACCAAGGAGTTCAAGGGCGTTGTTCGCGGCGAGTACGGTAAGACTCCCGTGGCTATCGATCCCGAGTTCGTCAAAAAGATTCTCGGCGAGGATGCCAAGGTCATCGACTACCGTCCCGCAGACGATCTCAAGCCCGAGCTCGACGAGCTCCGCGCAAAGATCCCCACAGGCTATCTCGAGTAGGATGAGGACGTCCTCTCCTACGCGCTCTTCGAGCAGGTAGCACTCAAGTTCTTCGAGTACAGAAAGAACCGGAAATACGGAATTGACGCAAACTCCGACGCTGCAAGCGGCGTGCACACCGTTTGATATCATATACGACAAGAGGCGAGATTATCTCGCCTCTTTTTTGACAAAATTGGATAACATCATCAATATTTGTGCACTTTTATTATGGTCATTTTTATCAACTTTGTTTGTTATGCCTTTATACATACTCAAAAATAATAACAAATTGTAAATTGTGCAAAATAAAATGTCATTTTTTACAAAATGGCAGTTGACAAATTGGTTATATTGTTGTATAATTGGATACGGTCGCGCAAAAAAGTCTTTGATTGTGGGTGCTTTATAGCGCCGTATTTGTGCAAAAGAGATAAAATCTTTGCTCGATTTGTCAAATTCAGAGTTGGAGTACGGTATGCCAAGATTTTTCGTTCGTAAGGAACAAATAGAAAACGGCTTCGTTACGATACTTGGCGACGATGCCCATCATATCTCGCGTTCGTTGCGTATGGCGACAGGCGAGCATATCACGGTCTGCGATATGCAAAAGGTCGAATACGAATGTACTCTCGAGCAGTTTTTGCCCGACAGAGTGCTGGCAAGAGTAGACACCGAGAGAAAAAGCGACACCGAGCCGCCGTTTACGGCATGCTTGTATCAGGCGCTTCCAAAGGGCGATAAGCTCGATAGCGTGATACAAAAATCGGTCGAATGCGGCGTTTTCTCGATCACGACCTTCAATAGCGAGCGTTGCATCGCAAAGGAAAAGGGCGACGAGGAAAATAAGCTCCGCAGACGCAATAAGATCTCTCTCGAGGCGGCAAAGCAGTCGGGCAGAGGGGTGATCCCCGAGGTAAATGCCACGGTGAGCTTCTCGGAAATGCTCACAAGAGCCGCAGAGGCAGATATAAAGCTCTTTTGCTACGAGGGCGACGGCACAGAGTCGCTGAAAACGGTTTTAGCAAGAGAAAAAGCAAGATTTTTAAGTGAGAAGGGAGCCAATGACGGCAGCCTTCCCAAAATATCCGTCGTTATCGGTAGCGAGGGCGGATTTTCGATTCGCGAGGTCGAAAAAGCGAAGGAGGCGGGACTTATTCCCGTCGGACTCGGTAAAAGGATACTTCGCACCGAAACAGCATCGGGCTTCGTGCTCGGATGCCTGTGCTATGAGCTTGAATTATAATTTTATTTATCATAAACAGCGTAAAAAAGCGTACAATAAGTTATAAGGAATTTAAAAGACACAAAGGGGTTAAAAAATGGCAAACAGATTGTTCCAAAACGTAATTCATCAGATGAGATCTGCGGTAGATCGTGTAATCGGCGTTATTGATGAAAACGGAGTAGTTATCGCGTGCTCTGAGCTTGTAAAGATCGGTGAGATCAAGCAGGGAATTCGCGACGAGCTTACGTATTCCGCCGACATCGCGGTTTCGGGTGGCTATACATACCGTCCTATATCCGTAGGCTCCAAGAACGAGTATATCGTATTTATGGAGGGCGAGGATAAGATGGCAGAGAAGATGTCCAAGCTTCTCGCTGTATCGCTCTGCAATATCAAGAATCTCTACGACGAGAAATACGACAAGGGCTTGTTCATCAAAAATATCATTCTCGACAATATCCTTCCCAGCGATATATACATCAAGTCCAAGGAGCTTCATTTCAGCAGCGAGGATAGCAGAATAGTATTCCTCATCAAGTTCTTCGGCAAGACCGACGTTATGCCCTTCGAGATGCTGCAGAATATGTTCCCCGACAAGTCCAAGGACTACGTTATCAGCGTAGGCGAGCACGACGTTGTTCTCGTTAAG
>CAZQLJ010000237.1:0-2517 GCA_964594085.1 uncultured Clostridium sp. | reverse complement strand
ATTAAGCACAAAAAGGAAAAGACCGACGCGCAGAGAGCGAAGGTGTTTACAAAGATCGGTAAAGAGATCACTATCGCGGTAAAAGAGGGCGGCGGAGATCCCAACTCTAACGCGAAGCTTCGCGATCTTATCGCAAAGGCAAAATCTAACAACGTTCCTAACGACAACATTGAGAGAACCATCAAGAAGGCTCTCGGCGGCTCGGGTGAAAACTACGAGGAGGTCGTTTACGAGGGATACGGACCCGCAGGTGTTGCGGTCATCGTTGAGGCTACTACCGATAACAGAAACAGAACCGCGGGCAATATCCGTTCTTATTTCTCCAAGTATCACGGAAATATGGGACAGACCGGTTGCGTGAGCTTTATGTTCGAGGAGAAGGGCGTTATCGTTATCACTGACGAGGACGGCGAGATCGACGAGGATCAGCTTATGGAGACCGCACTTGAGGCAGGTGCAGAGGACTTCTCCGGTGAGGAGGGTGTGTTCGAGATCTACACCGTTCCCGATGACGTTTACGCTATTTCCGAGGCGCTTAAGGCTGCGGGATACGAGATCGCGTCGGCTGAAAAGAGCAAGGTTCCTTCCACGACCGTTGAGCTTACTAATGAAGATGATATCAAGTTCATGGGACTTCTTATCGAGAAGCTTGAGGAAGATGACGACGTTATGGAGGTTTACCATAACTGCGATAACGATTTATAATTGATTATAACGTTGATATTTGCGGGCGGATATTGAATCCGCCCCTACATTTCAAATGATAAGGAGGATGAAAATGAAGCAAAATCGCGCGACGAGGCTTTTGTCTAACACGCTGATATTTACCGTTGGTAAGTTTGTGTCAAAGCTTATCGTCATTTTTATGCTCCCGTTTTACACCTCATATCTTTCAAGCGCGGAGTACAGCACGTCGGACTTGATCACTAATCTCTGTAATCTGATCATTCCGCTTGCTTGTCTTGGAGTCAGCGAGGGAATTTTCAGAAATGCGGCGACAGAGAACGTTGACAAGGAGTCCTTTTTTACCAACGGCTTTATGCTGATGGTATTTGGTTCGCTTGGATTTCTTGCGCTTTCTCCGTTACTCAATCTGACCGGATATTTTAACGATTATATTTGGCTTATCATCTGTTACGTTCTCGCTTCGAATATTCATTCGGTCTGCTCGCAGTACGTTTGCGCTATCGGCAGGACCAAGCTCTTTGCAGGGCAAGGAGTGCTCAATACGGCGCTGACGGTGGTTCTTAATATAATCTTCCTTGTTGGCTTCGATATGGGCATCAACGGATACGTCCTTTCGATCGTCTTGGCTGACCTTCTGTCTACGGTTTTTGTTTTCTTCGTTGCAAGGCTTTACCGTGCGTTTATTCCGAAGAAGATAAACGGTGCGGTTATGAAGGATCTGCTTCGGTTCTGTCTGCCACTTGTACCTTCCACGATCTTTTGGTGGATAACCGGCGTTTCGGACAGATATATGGTGGCTTACATGCGCTCCGACGCGGAAAACGGACTCTACACGGCGGCTTACAAGATACCGACGCTTCTGACATACGTGGTGACTATTTTTAACGATGCGTGGAAGCTTTCGGCGGTCTCGGAGTCCGAGGACAGAGAGAAATGTGCCGATTTTTACTCTCAGATCTACAAATATTATATTGCCGCGATGTTCGTGGGCGGTGGTATTTTGTCCGTGGGTGCGCAGATATTTGCAAAAATTCTGTTTGCGGACAGCTATTACGTGGCGTGGATATTTATTCCCGTGCTTTCGGCGGCGACCGTCTTTACGGCGCTTGATACCTTCCTTGGAAGCGTGTATTTTACCGTTAAAAAGACCTATATGTCGCTTTGGACCTCTCTTATCGGCGCGGTCGTAAATATTGGGCTTAATCTCATTATGATCCCCGATTGGATGCTTGGCTGGGGCGCTATGGGTGCGTCGGTTGCGACGTTTGCAAGCTATTTTTTGGTCTATCTCATTCGTGCGATGACGATGAAGAGGTTTTTACCGTTTAAGATGTATCACGGAAAGCTGCTTATCAACACCGTGCTTATAGGCGGTATTTCGGCGTTTATGACCTGGTACGGATACAGCGGTCAGGTTTTGGGATTATACGTGTCTATCGGCATTTTGCTTGTGAGTGTAGTCTTTAACAGCCGCGACGTATATATTGCCTGCCGTCAGGTACTCTCGTCGGTAAGAGGGAAAAGGGGCAATAGTAACGGGTGATCGTTAAAATGCAGAATTTACAAAAAATTCATAATTATTTTTTGTTTTCTCTTGCAATAAGGAAACAGATGTGATATAATTATTTCCGCGTGTGAAAACGCATAGAACAAGGGTGGTCCGCTGCTTTGCTCGCATGAACATCCGGATTTTAAGGAGGGCTTTAAAATGGATCTTATTAAGGCTTTTACAAATGAGCAACTCAAGGAAAACGTACCCCAGTTCAACATTGGTGATACCGTTCGCGTTCACAACAAGATCGTTGAGGGTACAAGAGAAAGAATTCAGAT
>CAZQLJ010000236.1:0-2587 GCA_964594085.1 uncultured Clostridium sp. | reverse complement strand
AGACCGCTGTAGATAGCGCTATTACTGTTTGGACCGATGGTGACTATGCTAATGCAAAGGCAGCTTACGAGCTTGCTGTTGCTAAGAACGAAGCAAAGGAAACCGTTAAGGCAGCTTACGATGCTAAGGTAGTAGAGTATACGGCAGCAGGAAAAGATGCTGCAACTCTTGATAAGTATGCAGCTCTCTACACTATGACTTGTGGCGAGATTGACGATGCTGCTACTATCGAAGCAGTTGAAACTGCTGTAAACCGTTGGAATAGCGAGCGCGTTAACTTCTACGATTAATTTGACTTTAATTAATAAGTTATAAGTAAAAACCATCCCCTTCCGATTTCGGAAGGGGATGATTTTTACTCTTTTGAGATGAAATTCTGTAATAAATCGAATTTGCGGTATTTTATTGAGGAGTCGTCTTTTTTTGACATATTAAGAAAACAAGTTCACGAGAACAAGGTGAAAATTTGGGCAAGAAACACCTATAGCGCTCCGTAAAAACGGAACGTTACAGGTGTTTTAACATTCAATGTCAACAAGGCATCATACTTCGTTTATAAAGCTTTATCCAATTTGTGTGATTACAAGATGTGCGGACACAGGGCGGGTTCCACCTGCGAGGGGTGTGATGGTAAGTGCCGCAGCATTACCTGCGGGATTACGGACGGTGAGAATCGAGTTGACCGCAGTGGTTGTTATCACGGCCATTCCCACGATCTGCGACGTACCCGTAGCGCGACCTGCGACGGTATAATCAAGATCCTGTCCGTTCAAGGTCAGAATCAACTGACCCGCCTCGGTGACGCTGACTTGGAACAATACCTGATACGTGCCGATAGGTCCGAGATTGAAGGATGACGAACCGAGACGACCGATGTTCGTGTTGGCGATCGGACCGTTCTGCGGGAAGCTGACGTCGGTTCCGGGTGCCACGGTTGCCGAGTTATCCGGCGGCATCAATGCGTAAAAGTCTGCATAGCTGAGTACACCCCCGGGCAAGCCTTGAGGTCCTTGCGCTCCTGTATCACCTATCGGTCCTTGTGGGCCTACCGGTCCTTGTGCGCCTTGAGGGCCTGTTGCACCCGTTGGACCTTGAGGACCCACGGGGCCGGCGTCACCTTGAGGTCCCTGAGGACCTGCCGGACCTTGCGGACCTGTGGGTCCGGTTGGGCCTACCGGACCTTGTGGACCGACAGGACCAATATCGCCTGCCGGTCCCTGAGGGCCAATTGGACCTTGAGACCCTGTAGCACCTGTAGCGCCTTGTGGACCTGTAGGACCCGTCGGACCAACCTCGCCCTGCGGACCTTGAGGACCGATTGGCCCTGTTTCGCCTACGGGCCCCTGTGGTCCTTGAGCACCTGTATCTCCTGCGGGTCCCTGCGGACCGATTGGACCTTGAGGACCTGCGGGACCGGGCTCACCTGCGGGACCTTGAGGCCCTGCAGGACCGACGTTACCTGTAGGACCTTGTGCACCTGTAGGACCTTGCGGACCTTGTGCACCCGTCTCACCTATGGGTCCCTGAGGACCTGCGGGCCCTATATCACCCTGAGGTCCTTGAGCACCGATCGGTCCTTGCGGACCTTGTGCGCCTGTAGGACCCTGTGGACCGGGCAATCCTGTTTCGCCCCTTTGCCCTTGAGGTCCTTGCGGACCTATGGGACCTATAGGGCCTTGAGAGCCCGTTTCACCTCGTGGCCCTGCCGGTCCTTGCGGACCGATCGGACCTCTTGGTCCTTCGGGCCCCTGTGGACCTTCGGGACCGGGCGGACAGACTACACACGGATTTCTATCTTTATCGTGACAATCGTCACAGTCATCGCAGCAAGACTGCCGATCATTGCAATTGTTTTGACCGCCGTTTTGGCAGTTGTTGCAATAGCGGTCACCTGTGCTTCTTATAAACGGATTTTTTCTGTTCATAAAAATACCTCCTTTGTAAATTTTGGTGAAGCACCATTACATTATATGTCGTATTTTGACGAATAGATACTATTCCTCGGAAGCGAAAAGAATACGCACGAGTGGCACGGGGTGCGTCACCATAATAAACGACCACCTCTACGAAGGTCGCTTCACACCCACCAACGCAGACGGCAAGCGTATCTCACACAACATCTACGCACAAACACGTGAGGAATGCGAGGAAAGCTCGCAGAGCTGATAAAAACCATGAAAGCGGAAATTGCGGAGATGAAAAAGGCAGCTAACGCCTAAACAAAAGCAGGGCGACCACGATGGTCGCCCCTCAAGAATTGCATCGATGAAAGCAAAGAAAAGCCTTTACTGCACTTGCGATAAAATATATTCGATTTCTTGTTGTTCGGCTTCGGAAAGCGTAGCAAAGCCGTCACTTTCTTTTAGCATTTTAGCTTCTTCTGCAGTAAGCAACTCACGAAGTAAGGTCTTATGTTCAAGGACGGGAATATACGCGCTTCTTTCAACATTGAATACCGATTGCAGCTTATAATACAGGATTGGCTCGCCCTTCTTGGGGGCTAAATTGGTAATCTCTGCTACCTCGCATACGCCGAAGGTCTCACAAAATATGATCTGATGCTTCGCAAATTGCGTGTTATGTTCCA
>CAZQLJ010000235.1:0-2591 GCA_964594085.1 uncultured Clostridium sp. | reverse complement strand
CCTCGTCCGAGAGAATGTCGCCAAACATATTCTCGGTGACGATAACGTCAAACTGCGTGGGGTTCTTTATAAGCTGCATCGCCGTGTTGTCAACGAGAATGTCGCTGTACTCGACCTGCGGATACTCCCCTGCAAGTCGGTGCATGACTGCTCTCCAAAGTCTCGAAGAATCAAGCACGTTTGCCTTGTCAACGCTCGCGAGCTTCTTGTTTCTCTTGAGCGCCGACTCGAAAGCCACACGTCCTATGCGCTCGATCTCGTGCTCGGAGTAGGTCATATAGTCGGTCGCGACCTTCTCGCCGTCAACCACCTCGGTGTATCTCTTGCCAAAGTAGATTCCGCCCGTCAGCTCGCGCACGATCATCAGATCAATGCCGCCCCCTACTATGCTCTGCTTGAGGGGAGAGGAATCGGCAAGCTGGGGGAAAAGCTTTGTAGGACGGAGATTTGCGAAAAGTCCAAGCTCACGTCTGACTGCAAGCAACGCCTTTTCGGGTCTTATCGAGGGATCGACGTTATCCCACTTCGGTCCGCCAACCGCGCCGAGCAATACTGCGTCGGCATTCTTGCACTTCTCCATTCCCTCGTCTGTGATCGGCACGCCAAATTTGTCAATAGAGCAACCGCCGATATCAACCTCGGTGTAGTTGAATTTATGTCCGTATTTCTTTGCAACGGCATCAAGCACCTTCACCGCCTGATCGACGATCTCGGGTCCTATTCCGTCACCCTTGAGTAATACAATATTTTTTTCCATGATCCTGCCTCTTATTTCTTTAAGGAGTTGAGAAGTCCGTCGGAATTGATAATATCCTTAATAAACTGCGGGAAGGGCTCTGCCTGATAGGTTTCGTTCTTGGTCTCGTTGGTGATAACGCCCGTGTCGAAGTCGATCGAAACTTTATCTCCCGCCTCGATCTTTTCACTCGCCTCGGGGCACTCGAGAATTGCAAGTCCGATATTGATAGCGTTTCTGTAGAAAATTCGGGCAAATGTCTTTGCTATAACGCAGGAAATGCCTGACTTTTTGATAGCGATCGGCGCGTGCTCTCTGGACGAGCCGCAACCGAAATTCGCTCCGCCGACCATAATGTCGCCGTCGTTAACTTTTTTGACGAAGTCCTTGTCGATATCCTCCATACAGTGAGAGGCAAGCTCCTTGTGATCCGCGGTATTAAGATATCTTGCGGGAATGATAACGTCGGTGTCGACGTTGTCGCCGTATTTATGTACGAATCCGTTTGCGTTCATTGCTCTGCCTCCTTTTTAAAGCTCTGTGGGGTCTACGATCCTGCCCGCAACCGCGCTTGATGCCGCGACCTCGGGGCTCGCAAGGTAGATCTTGGAGGTAACGTGACCCATTCTGCCCACGAAGTTTCGGTTAGTGGTCGCGACCGCGATCTCATCCTCGGCAAGAATGCCCATATATCCGCCAAGGCAGGGTCCGCAGGTGGGAGTTGAAACTACACAGCCCGCGTCGATAAACGTGTCGATATATCCGCGCTTGATGCACTCCTTGTAAATGCTCTGGGTCGCAGGGATAATAATGCAACGGACACCGTCGGCAATATGCTTACCCTTGAGTATCTCTGCCGCCGCCTTCATATCCGAAATTCTGCCGTTGGTGCACGAGCCGATGACTACCTGATCGGGCTTTACGTCGCCAAGCTCTTTTGCGAGTCTTGTATTCTCGGGAAGGTGAGGACAAGCCACGGTGGACTCGATCGCCGAAAGGTCGATCGTATAGGTCTCGTCGTACTCCGCGTCGGGATCTGCCGAATATACCGTATATTCGCGGCTTACTCGCTCGCCAACGTACGCAAGCGTGATCTCGTCGACCTCGAAAATACCGTTCTTCGCGCCCGCCTCAATCGCCATATTAGCCATACAGAGACGGTCGTCAATAGAAAGCGACTTAAGTCCCTCGCCCGAAAATTCCATCGAGCGATAAAGCGCGCCGTCAACGCCGATCATTCCGATTATGTGAAGAATAACGTCCTTGCCCGAAACGTGAGGCTTGAGCTCGCCCACAAGATTGAACTTGATTGCGGACGGGACCTTGAACCAACCCTTGCCGGTCGCCATTCCCGCCGCCATATCGGTGCTTCCTACACCGGTCGAAAACGCGCCGAGCGCGCCGTACGTGCAGGTATGAGAGTCCGCACCGATTACGCAGTCGCCGGGTGCGACAAGTCCCTTTTCGGGCAAAAGCGCGTGCTCGATTCCCATGTCGCCAACGTCAAAATAGTTCTTGATGTTAAAGGACTTCGCGAAAAGTCTGCACTGCTTGCACTGCTGAGCCGCCTTGATGTCCTTGTTGGGCACAAAGTGGTCCATTACAAGCGCGATCTTATTTTTGTCAAATACTCCCTCAAATCCGTTGTTTTTGAATTCATTGATCGCTACGGGCGTCGTAATGTCGTTTCCCAGAACCAAGTCCAGATTCGCCATTATCAGCTGTCCCGCCTTTACCGATTCCAATCCCGCGTGTGCCGCAAGGATCTTCTGTGTCATCGTCATTGCCATAATTATATCTCCTTTTTCGTGGGGAGGAGAAAACTTTTTGAAAAAAATTTTCTCCTCCCCACACC
>CAZQLJ010000234.1:0-2617 GCA_964594085.1 uncultured Clostridium sp. | reverse complement strand
GCATTTATCTTCAGTTAACAAATTAGTGCTAAAATGGTGTTGTAAAGTGAAAAATACTCTTTTTTGGAGGTATTATGTTCAATATAATGATAGTTGAGGACGATGCCAACCAGCGCAAGCTGATGGCGACCGTGCTCGAGCAATACGGCTACAACGTTATTCAGGCGGTCGACGGCATCGACGCACTCGACGTGCTCGATAAAAAGCACATCGACCTGATAATTCTCGATATTATGATGCCCCGAATGGACGGCTTTGAGTTCACCGAAACTCTGCGTCAGTCGGGCTGCAATCTTCCTATACTTATGGTCACGGCGAAGCAATCCCCCGTTGACAAGCGCAAGGGCTTCATCATCGGCACGGACGACTACATGACCAAGCCCGTGGACGAAGAAGAAATGGTGCTCCGCGTGGGCGCTCTGCTCCGTCGCTCAAAAATAGTCAGCGAAAAGAAGCTGACCGTTGGCTCAACGACCCTTTATTACGATTCCCTTTCTGTCGTTTGCGGCAACGAGCGTCACGAGCATCCGCAAAAGGAATTTTTGCTTCTCTTCAAGCTCCTTTCCTACCCCGGCAAGATATTCACGCGCCGTCAGCTTATGGACGAGATCTGGGATATGGAGAGCGAGAGCGACGAGCGAACCGTCGACGTACACATCAGCCGTCTGCGCGACAAATACCGTGGATGCCCCGATTTTGAGATAGTCACCGTGCGAGGACTCGGCTACAAGGCGGTATATCAGAAATGAGCAAGAAAAAGAAAAGCAAGCCGAAGGAAAAAAGAAAATATCCCCTGCTTTCCCTTTCGGGCAAAAGGATCAAGCGAGTTCACACCATAACCTCGCGCTTCGGTCTTATAGTTCTGGTGCTTTTTGCCGCGGCGGGCGGAATAACCGCACTGATCTTCTATCTGCTTCAGCTATTTCCCTTCTTTGACAGCTTTTTCTCTAACGGTTTTTTGCTCGTCAGCACGATGGTGCTGACCTTTATCGCGATTGGAATAATGATAACGGGCGCGACTCTGCGAATCTGGTTTGGAAGAGTCAACGGAATTACCGAGGGCTTGCGCGAGATCGCAAAAGGAAATTTCAAAGCAAGAGTTGCCGAGAGTGACAAAAAACAGGTGCTTACCGAGCTTGGAGACCTTGAACGGACATTTAATCAGATGGCGAGCGACCTTGAGGGCATTGAGATGTTCCGAAACGACTTCATCAACAACTTTTCCCACGAGTTCAAGACCCCGATCGTATCTATCCGCGGCTTTGCGCGTCAGCTTCAAAGCGGCAATCTCACCGAGGAGCAGAAAAAGGAATATCTTGACATTATAGTGTCCGAATCCGAGCGTCTTGCCACCATGTCACAGAACGTTCTTCTTCTGACCAAGCTTGAAAACCAGACTATCGTCACCGAAAAAAGCGAGTTTTATCTCGACGAGCAGGTGCGAAATTGCATACTTCTGCTCGAAAAGGCATGGAGCGACAAGAACATTGAGCTTGACATCGACCTCGACGAGATAAAATACGTCTTTAACGAGGAGATGATGTCGCACGTCTGGATAAATCTTTTCTCCAACGCGATCAAATTCTCTCGCGAGGGCGGAAGGATCGCGATCACGCTAAAGGCGGTCGAGGGCGGTGCACAGTTCCGCATATCCGATAACGGTGTGGGTATGAGCGAGGAGGTCAAGGCGAGAATATTTGAAAAATTCTATCAGGGTGACAGCTCTCACGCATCTCAGGGCAACGGCATTGGACTCAACATCGTTCAGCGAATCGTCACACTTGCAGGCGGTGAGACAAAGGTAGAAAGCGAGGCCGACAAGGGCTCAACTTTTACGGTTTTGCTACCGCAAAGCTATGAAAACAGATGAAATTTGTAATATTCTGTTTACTTATCTATTTATTGTTTATATTTTGTCAATTTAAGGGCGGACTTTTACGGTCTGCCCTTTCGTTTGCCTTGTCAAAGATAATTTTGTAAACCGATTGACAATTATATAATTTAATGTTATAATATACTGAATAGCTACGCCGAACGGTCGCGCGCGGTCATGCCGAAAGGTCTCCGCGTGAGGAAAGTCCGGGCTTCACAGGGCAGGATAACTGATAACGTCAGCCACGGGTAACCGTCGGGAAAGTGCAACAGAAATAGACTGCCGAGGCTGTCGTGGAGGGCGCAGAACAATAAGCATAAAGAATTGAGAATCCTCAACAGATCAAAAATCCTTACATTAAGCCAATCGCAATAAGTTACACAAAATCAAAGGCTCCCTTGTGCAAAGGCAGCTGTCGCGAAGCGACTGAGGGATTGTTTGCTGAAACGAGTAGCGTTTTACAATCCCTCCGCCTCGTTCCTCGGCACCTCCCTTTACACAAGGGAGGCTTGACGGAACCCCATATTTTTTGTGCAAACAAAGCAATTTCTTTTTAACTGTTTTATTATCTACACGGTGTAAAAATCCACAAGATATTACAAATGAACCGTTAGCAGATGACTATTGTCAAGCTAATTATACATCTTACGCTTATTGTTCTGCACCGTCCACGGCATCCTCGGTGATGGTGGAAAGGCGAGGTAAGAGCTCACCCACTCCTATGGTAACATAGGTTTGCTGTAA
>CAZQLJ010000233.1:0-2624 GCA_964594085.1 uncultured Clostridium sp. | reverse complement strand
ATCGGGCAAGGAAAAGGTCGTTATTGCGGCGAATATGCTCGGTAAACTCAAGACTGTAACGCAGATCGTTGCGATCTGTGCGGCAATAATCGAGCCCGTGCTTTATTCGGCGCTTGGCGTAGACGTTCAGATCCTCGGCTTTGCACCGATCACGCTCGTTACGACGGTTCTGATGATCTATCTGACGATCCATTCAGGAATCAACTACATCGTCGGAGCGTGGAAGTATCTCGATCCGCAGAAATAATTGATTTTGAATAAAAAAATCGCTTATGGTTGTCATAAGCGATTTTTTGCATTTATAGCGACAGTTTTCCGATAAAATCGTATGTAAAATCGTTCAGAGCCTTGAAATCCATCGCGTTTTTGTAGATATCCTCGAGCAGAAAATGATAGACCTTCGCCTCGGAGAGCGCGTGGAGAGCACCGTCAAGGCAATCGCCGTAAAGCCTTGTGGCATAACGTAATTCACCCCTTATCTCACGCAGCTTGTCGGTGTCTACGAATCGCTTTGCGTTGACAGTCTTGCCGTCGTCGCTCGGCGTCTTGTCCTTGTCACAGAGCAGGAAGGCGATTTTACTGTCCTCGAGGAAAAGTCCGTTTACAAGTCGGGAGTCGACGGGATCGAACGCCACGCGTACGGTCTCGCCAACCGACGTCAGCGACCGTAGAAGTGCTCCGAGAAAGAGCTTTCCGACACCGTAAAAGTCGTCGACCAAGATCACCTTGTCGGCACTCACACGAAAGCTGTCAAAGCTGAATCTTCCCGTCATTGCGACCGCGTCGAGCAACGAAGGCATAACGGTCACAGTCCCCCGAGGCAGATCGAGTGCGCGCACGAGCCGATCAGCCGCCGCTTGCATCTTCTCACGATCGACGAACTTGCGAAGGAGCGAGTCGCTCACCGCCCTCAGATTCCCGCACGACCGCAAATAATCATAAGCGCGCTTATATGCGGCGCTTTTTTTGTTTGAGAGCGAAAAGATCTCGTTTTTTTGAAGCCGTAGCAGTCTTGGATCCCAAAATTGCCCGAGATTGACCAGTTCCTCACGCGCCCCGGGGTGAACAGGCTCCCAGACGTGCGGCGACGTGCCGTCAATTATTCCGATATTCTCGCTACCAAGCATCAAGACGCCGTCGAGCGAGCGCGGGTCGGACGAGCAATAATAATACTCGACCTCAAGTCCGTTTTTCTTCGCTCTCTCGGCGCATTTTTTCATAAAGCTTGACTTTCCCGTGCCCGGGCCGCCCTTGATCACGTAGAGTCGGTCGGCGCGTCCGAAGACCTCGGGATAGTAGTTTTTAAACCCCTCCGACGAGTTTGAAGCGGCAAAATATTCGTGTTGCATAGAAACCTCCAGTCAGCCGCGCGGGGCGGCGAAATCCTTGATACATTCTATGCAAAGCACGGCTTGTTCGTTTGCAAATTTGCTTCGTTTTTTGCCAAAACGGGTGCGAAAAATAAAAATTGGGGACTTCTCCGAGAAGCCCCCAAATTAATTCACGCCTTGGTGATGATAGTGATATTCACAGGCTCGATTCCCGTGTACTCGTAGACCACGCTGTTGATCTGCGCGAGCTGGGTCGAAGAAAGCTTGCCGTCGTACTGAACGACCACGCTGACCGTATTGTTGCTGACAACAGCTACGCAATTCTCATAGCCCTGTGAGCCAACTGCCGCCTCTATGTAGGCTTCCTGCTGGATCGACTCCGCGATCAGCGCGATCTCTGCCGCCGCCTCTGCCTTTACCTCCTCGGTGGCATTTGCGTTGTCGATGATAGCGTAAAGTACCTCAAGCGCCTCGTCACGAGATCTCTGACGGCTTACCTGCATCGTGGAGAAATAGCTATCGGTGGAAACGTCGCTTGCGCCCGTTTCTTCCTCGCCCGACGTGGGATTTTTGCTGTTGTCAAGCTCACCCGACATTCCCGTACTGCCGCTGTAGTCAAATCCGTCGTCGTTGTTCGAGAAAAAGAGCCAATTCGCCCAGACCGCTACACCGATCAGCACCACCGCGCACGCGATGATAAGATTTCTCTTGCCTGACTTCATAAAGAAGTTCTTTACCGCTTTGATTTTGTCATTGATTGCCATATTATTTCAGTCCTCCCGAAAAATTTGTTACGCTACATTATATTTTCAAACCGTCTTCTATATGCTTATTTTGACCGATTGGTGAAAACTTTTTTCTACAATGGTTTGTTTGGCTACAAGACAGTTTCATTCTCTATCCGGCTATAAAATCGCGCCACGACTACGCCTTGCGTTAATACTCAACGACGCGTACTCTCGTCAGAGGCAGTCCGTAAGCCGCGGCAAGCAATGCGGCAAGCTCGTTTTTTACTCCCACGTTGCCACCCGTGTCACAGACCACGCCAATTCCGACAAGCTTCGGCAGACTCTCGCCAAGATAGAGCGCGTGTGCGTTCGAGCCGCTTCCGATTATAACGTATTCGGTCTTTTCACTGTTGCCCGACTGGGTGTTCGTGGCGTAGATACTCTCGCCAAGTCCGTCAAAAAAGACAACTGCGTCCACGCTTTTGACTCCGCTTACACTCATGCACAGCTCCTCGATCTCACAGCGCACCGTTTCCTTGTATGCAAGAAACTCCTCGTACGTGTT
>CAZQLJ010000232.1:0-2626 GCA_964594085.1 uncultured Clostridium sp. | reverse complement strand
TCCACCCATGGCGTCAAGGGCGAAGTGAAGGTGGTATTCCCGACGGCTTTATATCGTTGACGACCGTGGGATTAAGTATGCGATCGTAATCTATCATAAGGAATAAGCCCCTCTGTCATCCTGCTCTCCGTCTACGAGCTCTACGTCAAGCTCCTTGTAGCGACGGAGGACGAAATGCGTTGCCGTGGAGGTCACCTCGCGCATGGTTGCAAGCTCCTTAGCTACGAATCTTGCTACCTCCTGGAAGGTCTTGCCCTTTACGATAACGCAGAGGTCATACGAGCCCGACATAAGATAGACGGTCTCGACCTCTTTATATTTCATTATGGTCTCGGCTATCTTTTCAAAGCCAAATCTATCCTGAGGAATGACCTTCAGCTCAATAAGCGCGGAAACAGAGGCGTTATCAAGCTTTTCCCAGTCGATGACCGCCTTATAGCCTCTTATCAGTCCTGCCGCCTCGAGCTCCTTTATCTCGTCGGTGACCTCCTTGAGTGAAAGTCCCGTCATGGTAGCGATATCCTCTATCGAGCAACGCGCGTTATCCGCGAGTATTTTAAGAACCTTTGTATTCATATTCTTCTCCGTTTGGTTTTAAATAAATTTCAGGGGCGCAAACAAAGCTGCCTGCACCCCTCAAAATTCGGTCAGACCCATTGCAAGTCAAAAGATTGCCGATGGGGCACCAATTTAATATCTATCAAAGATACTTCTTTACGACGTCGCTTGCTTCCTCTGTGGGAATAGAGGACGTAATAACTACGTTTACACCGATCTTGCTTGTGAGCTCGTCAACTTCCTTAAGGAATGCCTCAAAGCCTGCAATATCGTTGTTCGCGATCTTGAGCGCGGAATCTATAAAGAGATCGGTAACGTCGTGGTTACTTGCAAGAATGCCCGCAACAAATCCATACAGAGCTTCAGCGTCGAATACGAGATACTCGTTAGTGTTGATGAGACGTACGGTGTGGCTGATGTCGAAACGGAGGCCTACTCCCTTTTCGATACAAACAACGGTTCCTTCTGTCTTTGCAGCTGCCTCATTTACCATGGAAATGAGAGTCTTTGTCTTGCCTGTTCCCTTAACGCCGATGATAAGTTTAACCATAAATGGCTCCTTCCTGCCGCCTATGCGGAAAATGTATTTTTAAGATTCATATAAAACTTTGAATATCTTGGGTATATTATAGCATATCTTACAGATTTTTGCAAGTGGTATACAAAAATTTGTATGAAATTATTTTAATTTTTCTTCAAGCTCGGCACGAAGCTCCTCATATCCCGGCTTTCCGAGGAGCGCAAACATATTTTTCTTATATGCTTCTACTCCCGGCTGGTCGAAGGGGTTGACTCCGAGCATATATCCCGAAAGCGCGCAAGCGATCTCGAAGAAATAGATAAGATAGCCGAGCGAGTACGCGCTTCTGTCCTTCATTTCGATGAGGATATTGGGCACGCCGCCGTCCACGTGAGCAAGCAGAGTTCCCTGCATAGCCGTCTTCTTGACCTTATTGAGATCTACTCCCGAAAGGAAGTTGAGTCCGTCGATATTATTGGGATCGTGGGGGATCTTGAACTCTATGCCGTTGTCCTCAACCGAGATAACGGTTTCAAAGAGGTTTCTGTTACCCTCCTGAATAAACTGACCGAGAGAATGAAGGTCGGTGGAGAAGATTACGGATGCGGGGAAAATTCCTCTGTTATCCTTGCCCTCGCTCTCGCCGTAGAGCTGCTTCCACCACTCGTTGAGCATTCTCGAATAGGACTCGTAGCCGACAAGTATCTCGGTGACCTTTCCCTTGCGGTAAAGTATATTTCTGATCGCCGCGTACTTATAAGCGTCGTTCTTTTCGATGTCCTCGCAGCTATAAGCCACTCTCGCATCGTTCGCACCCTGCATAAGAGCGTCGATATCTACGCCTGCCACTGCAACGGGCAGAAGTCCTACTGCGGTGAGCACCGAAAAGCGACCGCCGACGTCATCCGGAACAACGAAGGTCTCGTAGCCCGCCTTATCGGAGAATCCCTTAAGCGTTCCCTTGGCACGATCGGTGGTTACGAAGATTCTCTCTCTTGCGCCGTCCTTGCCATATTTCGCTTCAAGCATTTCACGGAAGACTCTGAAGGCTACTGCAGGCTCTGTGGTCGTACCCGACTTGGAGATAACGTTGATGCAGACGTCCTTACCCTCACAGACCTCAACGAGCTCGGCAAGAGAAACCGCGCTTATATCACAACCTGCAAAATAGATGTCGGGGGTGTCCTTTTTAAGATTATTATAATTGGGAGACTTCAAAAATTCGATGACCGCGCGAGCACCGAGATATGAGCCGCCGATACCGATGACGACGAACACGTCGCAGGACTTTTTGATCCTTTCGGACGCCGCCTTGATCCTTGCAAATTCTTTTTTATCGTAGTTTTCGGGAAGGTCTATCCAACCGAGAAAATCATTTCCCGCGCCGTTTCTTTCGACTATCATTTTGTGCGCCGCGCTTACTGCGGGCTTGATGTTTTCATACTCGTGCGCCGAGATGAATCGGGACAGATTCTTTTCACTGAGCTTAATTGACATTTTAAACCTCCGTATATCTTTTATTAATTTAAGTATATCACATTTTTTTTG
>CAZQLJ010000231.1:0-2634 GCA_964594085.1 uncultured Clostridium sp. | reverse complement strand
GTCCGCGATCGCGACCTCGGAGGGATTGGGCAGATAGCTCGTCGTTCCCGAGGTGACGAGATAATGCTTGCCGCCGCGCTGAAAATGTGCGGTCGCCTCTCTGACGAAGGGCGGGTATGGGCGCGAAAAATGGGTAGAATAATAGCCCGTGACGTCGGTGTAATCGTCGGTCAGGTCGGCGCAGATCGTCTCGGAGTGTACCCTCTCAAAGTAGTAATAAGCCTTGCCGTCGGGTGCGACCACAAGGTCAAAATCCCCCGCGCTCATGCCGAGGGGATAGAGCTTTTCGCGGACGATCGTATAGGGTCCCGTCAGCGCGTCGGCGGTGAGCACTGTCTCGCTCTGCGTGCCGTCGTAGTCCATGATCTTGAGCCAACAGACGAACTTTTTGGTCCTTTTATTGTATATGATATGAGGTCTGTCCATAAGCGACGTGGGGTGGAGGGTCGAGCTTTGATCCTCGGTGTTGGGCGGAATGATCAGCCCAAGATCCTCCCAATTATAGAGGTCAACCGACCTGTAGCAGCGCACTCCCCAATGCCAGATCTTCTTTGCCTCGTCTGTAAATTCTTTATTCTCGCCGTACCAATAATAGTATCCGTCGAGATACATAAGAGAGCCGCCGTGGGCGTGTATGCGCTTCCCCTCGGTGTCAAGCCAGACCTGACCGGGACGGAACGAATCGTAGCGTGTGCTCATAATAAAAAAGCCTCCGTTTTTTTTACTGTTACTCATATTATAATTCATTTTTCAGTGATTGTCAAGAATAAAAGGGCTTGAACGCCCTCGGAAAGCTCCGAGTCGCTCAAGCCCTTATTCAGTTAATCAACGTCACTCCGCCGAAGCCGTAGGGATCTCCTCGCTACCGCTGGAGCTGTTAACGAAGGTGATCGACTCACGGTCACTGTTAGAAGCGATCGCATCGTCAAGCACGTCGCAGAACGCGATATACTCGATATCGATATACGAGGTCAGCGCCGTGGTCTGATTGAACATATCAAATCTTATAAACTTTATCGAATAGTTGCCGTTAGAGGCGGGTGCGAAGGTCGAAAGACCAAACGCCGCAAGGTCGATGACCATTACCTGCCACTCTCCGTTCTTAACGACGGCATCGGTCACCATAAAGTCGCCGCTGCCCGTAGCGCTCGGATTTACCGTGCTGGCAAACACACCGAAGTGTCCCGCAGACTCGGGATTACTCTCGGGCAGGCGGTATTTGACCACCATATACTGTCCCGTCACGCCACTCAGATCGAAATGCGCGTAGGTCTCGCCAAGACCGTTGCCGAAGAAGCTGGTATAGCTTCCGTCACCGGAGAGAACGACCTCACCGATACTGCTGTTGGGGTTGGACGCGTTTGTAAAGAGAGTATTCGCGTCAAGAGTCAGATCGTAGCGCGACTGCTCGATCACCTCTTCCTTCTCGGGCCAACCCTCGAAATCCTCGTCCGCAACGACACGGAAGGTTCTTTCGGCATCACCCGTCATATCAACGACGAAGGAGTAGGAATACGTGCCGTCGCCGTCGTAAGCGACCGCATAGCCGTCGTAAAACTCACCGTTGCCGTAGTCGTCGGGCGAATCGGCGGAGCTGACGATATATTCGACCCATTCTCCGTTCACAAGCTCGTAGATCTTGGGCACGGTGAGCATCTTGTAGCCGTACGCTCTGACGGTAACGTTGTTCTCGCCGCCCGAGAGAGTGAACTCTGCGCTCTTGCCGTCGGTAGACATAACCTTGGGCAGATATACGCTCTCGATGACCTCGGTTCCGTTGCCTGCGGTAACGGTGAGGGGATCGAGCAAGGTATCGTTTCTTACGTTTTGAACGTTTATGTCGTCGGTGCTATTGGGCGAGCCCCAGGGAAGAAGCACCATATTGATCTCAATGACGTCGCCCGCCTTGAGCGTAACCGCTTCAAGATCAAGCGAAAGCGAAAGCGAATCGTCGACGTCGGTGACCACGAAGCCTGCGTCAGAAGCCGCGCCGCCGATGGTGATGCTTGAATTGTAGATAAGACAAGCAAGGTTTACGTAGTCGCTCGTTTTACCCTTGATAAGTCCGTAGTAGGAGAAGTAGGGGCACTCGTCGCCGAGCTTGACGACCTCTGCCGAGGATCTCGTATTCGCGTCCTTGACCGCCGCGCTTCCCTGCTCGTTAAGGTATCCGACCTTGGAGTATTCTCCGAAGCCGACCATCTTATAGAACGAGAAATCGGTTGCGAAATTCGTAAAGCTTACGTCCTCAAGGACCTCAAGCTTCATCGTGTAATATGTTCTGTTCTCGTCGAGCTGGGGCATCTCCATGTGAGTGTAGGTAGCCTTGATCTTGCCGTCGTCCGAGAGATACTTCATTTCGACCTCGGCATAGGTGGGACCCGAGGAGATCACGGTCGACGAAAGAGTTTCAGCCGCGCAGACCTTACCGTTTGCATCGGTATATCTGAGCAGATAATGGTAACCGCCGTTGGTGAACTGCGGCTGATTGCCGTCGGGATGATTAGGCACTGTGCTCCACATAATGCCGCTTGCGGCTCTGTGGTCGGGCAGGATCTGAAGGTCTCTGCCGTGTACGTAGTGGGGACAGATACAGTTGGACTCGGTAACGCCCGTGGAAAGATGATAATAGGG
>CAZQLJ010000230.1:0-2656 GCA_964594085.1 uncultured Clostridium sp. | reverse complement strand
GTAAGAGATATATCGACAGAGTTGAGGACGTAACCAAGGTTACCGTTTACTCCAATCTTCCCGAGGTTGAGCTTTTCGTCAACGGCGAGAGCATCGGAAAGAAGACCGCTGATGACCATTTCTTCTACTTTGACGTCAAGAACGTTGGAGAGAGCAAGATCGTCGCTAAGGCAGGCGAATTGACCGATGAAGGCACTATCCGCAAGGTAGACACGATGAACATGGACTACGTTCTCGTTGAAAAGGGCGCGGTTCTCAACTGGTTCGACATCAGTGCTCCCGAGGGACGCTTCTCTCTTAACGACAAGATCTCCGATATTATGGAATCAAAGCGCGGTAAGATGTGGTTCATCGGTGTTGGTCTTCAGATCAAGAAGAAGATGAACGCCAACAAGAAGGGCGGCGAAAAGAAATCCGGTGGATTTGACGTCGATCTCAGCTCTGCTGACGGTGGACTTATGCAGATGATGGGCGGATTCACCGTACTCAGACTTACGAGTATGATGGGTATGATGAACGTTTCCTTCACCAAGGAAGAGCTTCTCAAGCTTAACAAAAAGCTTAACAGAATCAAAAAGCCGATCAAAAAATAATTAAAATTAAAGGGCTGACTTCGGTCAGCCCTTTTCGTTGATAGTTGGTTTTCAAAACGGATAGCAAATAGGGTCGAGGACTAGTCCTCGACCCTATTATTAATTATTAAACAAGAAGATTCAATTCCGTTTCGGGATCAAAGAAATGCATTACCTTGCCCTCAAACGTTACGTAAATCGTGCTTCCGTAAACCATAGATCTGCGCTCATGATCATCAAGAGAAACGGTCGGAATACGAACGATAAGCTTATCGCCGTTATCCTCTTCAACGTGAAGGTGAAGCTCACTTCCCATCATCTCGTTTACCTTGATCTTGCAAGGAATAGCTGCAGGATCGCTTACGTCAGAACGGGTAATATGCTCGGGACGGACACCGAGAACGATCTCTCTTGATCTGATTCCCTTCTCTCTGAGCATATCTGCCTTAGCGCCCGTTACCTCGATTTTTGCACCGTAAGGAGTGACGTAATATCTTCCGTTCTCCTCAATGAGATTGGTCTTGAAGGTGTTCATCTTGGGCGCACCGATAAATTCTGCGACGAAGAGATTGAGAGGCATATCGAATACCTCGGTAGGTGTTCCGACCTGCTGAATAAATCCGTCCTTCATAATAACGATACGGTCACCGAGAGTCATAGCCTCGGTCTGATCGTGAGTTACGTATACGAACGTGGTATCGATCTTCTGACGGAGAAGAATTATCTCTGCTCTCATCTGATTACGAAGCTTTGCGTCGAGGTTGGAAAGAGGCTCATCCATCAGGAATACCTTACTGTCTCTTACCATCGCACGACCGATAGCAACTCTCTGTCTCTGTCCACCCGACAATGCTCTGGGCTTTCTCGTGAGATATTCGGTAATGCCGAGTATCTCTGCCGCCTGAGTTACCTTCTCATAAACTATATCGTTGGGAACGTTCTTGAGACGGAGGCTGAACGCCATATTCTCAAATACAGTCAGGTGAGGATAGAGCGCGTAGTTCTGGAATACCATTGCTATATCTCTGTCACGGGGCTGCAGATCGTTTACTACAACGCCGTCGATCTCGATGGTTCCCTCGGAAATGTCCTCAAGACCCGCTATCATACGAAGTGTGGTCGATTTGCCGCATCCCGAAGGACCTACGAATACTATAAATTCCTTGTCGGCAATATCAAGATTGAAGTCCTGAACCGCAACCGTATCCTTGCCGTATATCTTCTTTACGTTAGTTAATTTAATACTTGCCATAATTATACTCCTCTATATCTTAACCCTTAACTGCTCCGCCCGTGACGCCTTCAACGTAATACTTCTGTAATGCGAGGAAGACTGCAACTACGGGAATTGCTACGATAACGCCTGCGGCACAGAACATCGTGTAATGGGTGTTCATATTGGTTCTCGAGAGCCATTCGTACATACCGACAGCAACGTTCATACCTTGGCTATTTTCATGAATGAGATAGCTTGCAAGTATAAAGTCGCCCCAAGGAGCCATAAAGCCCATAAGGATAGTATAAATAACGATCGGCTTGGAAAGCGGCATTATTACCTTGTAGAAGACCTGGAAGCGTGTTGCGCCGTCAACTCTTGCCGCCTCGTCAAGACTCTTCGGGATAGTATCGAAAAATCCCTTCGATACGTAATATCCCATTGCACTGCTCGCGCAGTAGACAATGATAAGTCCGAGAGGTGCCATCTTTTCGGTAAGACCCGCCTCTGCAAACACCTTATATATAAGGATCATCGTAAGGAATCCCGGGAACATTCCGAGAATGAGCATCATATTCATAAGTCCTTTTCTTCCCTTGAAACGAAGTCGGGAAAGAACGTAACTCATTGAAAGGATGAACACCGTTTGAAGTACTGCGGTAGCAACACCCATGATCGCGGTGTTTCCGAACCACTTAAGGAAGTCGGTCTTTGTAAAGAGCTTGACGTAGTGGTCAAATCCGAACTCCTTCGGGAAAAGATAGGGTGTCTGCATATTGGTTTCGGTCTTGAAGGATTCAAGAACAATACCAACGAAGGGGAAAAGCCAGACGATCGTGATAACAATGAGTATGAAATAAATTATCCC
>CAZQLJ010000229.1:0-2726 GCA_964594085.1 uncultured Clostridium sp. | reverse complement strand
GAGATTCGTGAAGCTCACGTCCGACTCCGTGACCGATATATCTCTTAACGGTAGAAAAACCGTTAGCGACTACCAAAGCGTCGATCGCGTGACCGACGTCACCGAGTCTGTTTCCGACCTGTAGCTTCTCTATGCCCGCAAAAAAGCTGTCTCTCGTTACCTTGATAAGCTTTTCCGCCTCGGCACTGACCTTGCCGACTGGAATCGTTCTTGCAGCATCTCCGTGATATCCCTTGTAGAATGCACCAACGTCGACCTTCACAATGTCGCCCTCACGAAGAATGGTCTTCTTTGAAGGAATACCGTGAATGACCTCGTCGTTTATACTTATACAAGCGCTTCCGGGGAAGCCGTGATATCCGAGGAAGGAAGGCTTAGCACCCTGCTTTTCGATATAATTTCTTATGATCGAGTCAAGCTCGTAGGTGCTAATGCCCTCGCGGATGTGTTCGCGAGCCACAAGGAGCGCCTCGCCCGTAATTCTTCCCGCTTCTCTCATTTCTTTGATCTGAAGCGGATTTTTTAACTGTATCATCCGTGAACCTCGGTTTTTCTTACGCGTTTACTCTGTCAAGAGCAGCGAAGACGAGTGCGGTCGTATCAGCGACCTCCTCCTGACCCTCAACTGTTGCCAGAATACCCTTAGCCTCGTAGAAAGTCTTAAGAGGCTCGGTCTGCGCGTGGAAGGTTTTGAGTCTGTTAGCAACGGTCTCAGCGCAGTCGTCGGCTCTGATATAGAGCTCAGCGCCGCACTTGTCGCAGATTCCCTCTACCTTGGGAGGAATGTAGTCAACGTGGTACGAAGCACCACAGTGACAAACTCTGCGTCCGCTCATTCTCGCGATGATCTTGTCATCGGGAACCTCAATCGAGAGAACAACGTCGATCTTAACGCCCATAGCGTCAAGCGCCTCTGCCTGAGGAATTGAGCGGGGGAAACCGTCAAGAATGAAGCCGTTTTTACAAGCTTCAGTCGAAAGATAATCCTTAATGATACCAACGACTATCTCGTCGGGAACAAGCTTTCCTGCATCCATATAACTCTTGGCAGTCATACCAAGCTCGGTTCCCTCTTTGATCGCGCCGCGAAGAATATCTCCGGTCGCAATAGCGGGAATGTTATACTTTTCGGAAATCTTTGCGGACTGTGTACCTTTGCCCGCACCGGGAGCACCCAATAAAATTAATTTCATAAATTAATCTCCGTTTAGATAAGTGTTCGTTATCAATCAAGGAATCCCTTGTAGTTGCGCATAGTAAGCTGTGCCTCGAGCTGACGAACAGTCTCAAGGATAACACCAACTACGATGAGTACCGAAGTACCTGCAAATGCAACGGTAAGGAAGGAATCGGAGCCTGCTTCATAGAAGTTAACTATAGCGTTTACAACAACGCCAGGTTCTGTCTGAATAGAAGCAACCTCCTTGATGGTCTCGAAGATTGCAACAACAACCTTCGGGATCTCGGAAACGATACAAAGGAATATCGCGCCGATAAAGGTGATACGGTTGAGTATCTTCTTGATATAGTCGCTTGTGGGACGGCCGGGACGAATACCGGGAACCGCACCGCCGTTATTTCTGATATTGTTAGCAACTTCAACAGGGTTGAAGGAGATCATAATATAGAAGTAAGCGAAAGCGAACAACAAGATAATAGACAACAAAACGTAAAGGGGTTTTGTGTAGTTGAAATAGTTGTTTGCAAGACCGCTGATCCAATTTACGTTGGGCCAGATGGTAGCAAGGGTTCCGGGGATAGAAACGATCGAGTTAGCGAAGATAACGGGCATAACGCCTGCCATGTTGAGCTTAAGGGGAAGATTGGAGGACTGACCGCCGTACATCTTACGACCAACAACTCTCTTTGCATACTGAACGGGGATTCTTCTCTCGGAATCGGTGAACCAAACGACCAGATACGAAAGACCAAGCAGAAGCGCAACGATAAGAACTGCCCAAACAATAGAAATTATAATGTTTGCAACGCCCTTAGCAGAAGCGATCATGCTGTAAAGGTTCAAAATTGTGTTAGGAATTCTTGCAACGATATTAGCGAAAAGGATGATCGAGATACCGTTACCGATACCGTGCTCATTGATCTTTTCAGCCAACCACATAACGAGAGCCGCACCTGCGCAGTAGCAAGCAATGATTACGATGAAGTAGAAGAGATCAGTGCCTGTAACACCGAAGAACTTCATATCAACAGCCTTGCCTGCCGCATCAGTCCAACCCTTCGAAGAAGAGTAGGTGTAGTTCTGCATATAGGAAACGACGTTGTTAGTTACGAGAAGAGTCGTATAACCGAACGCAGTTATAACAGCAAGAACCATAGTAACGATTCTCGTGATCACGTTGATCTTCTTCTTACCTTCCTCACCCTCTTTAGCGAGACGCTCAAGAGCAGGAATAGCAACAGTAAGAAGCTGGATAATGATCGACGCAGTGATATAGGGGGAAACCGAAAGGGCAAACAAGGTAGCCGTGCTGAACGCATCACCTGCTACAAGCTGAACTGCGTAGTTGAAGCTCGAGTTGATGACACCCGCCATTTGTGCGGAATCAACGAAGGGTACGGGAATGCAAGAGCCCAGACGGTAAAGGATAACGATAAGCAATGTGAAGAGAAGCTTTGTTCTGAGCTCCTGGGTCTTCCAAGCATTTTTTAACGTCTGAAGCATCCCTTATACCTCCTCTGCCTGTCCACCTGCTGCTGTTATCTTT
>CAZQLJ010000228.1:0-2754 GCA_964594085.1 uncultured Clostridium sp. | reverse complement strand
CGCTTACGAGCCCGTTTGGGCTATCGGTACGGGTGTTACCGCTACCGCGGATCAGGCTGACGAGGGTAACGGTTACGTTCGTGCGGCTGTTGCCGAGATGTTCGGCGCAGAGGTTGCAGAGGCTACTATCGTTCAGTACGGCGGATCTATGAATGACAAGAATGCGGCAGAGCTTCTTTCCAAGGAGAACGTTGACGGAGGTCTTATCGGCGGTGCATCGCTCAAGTCTGCGGCTTTCGCTGCTATCGTTGACGCAGCACAGTAAGATAGTTATTTAATTAGGGGGAGAGGGTGACTTTTTTTCAAAAAGTCACCCTCTCCCCCCTAAAACCCCCGCACCCTTCAAAAACTTTCCGAAAAAGGAGAAAGGGGATTTTTGAGAGGAGCCGTTTTTTAAAAGGCATCGTTTTTAGAAAATGGGTTGAATCGGTGCGGAATGTATGATACAATATGTACAAGAAATGCTCAAAGTGATTTTGAGGAGGGTAAAATGAAGGATTTTTCAATAGTAGATATAGAAACTATCACTCCTGACGACGAATACGACTATTTTTTTGCATATTACGATCTTCAGCCTTATGACAAGGAGTCAAAGCGGCATCTTGCGCATCGAGTGAAGTTTCACGATAGGATACCGAATGCGGACGATATCGCAGAGATCGGTTACATAACACTTGATGATAAAAAGTTTTACAAGGTTGCCGAGAGTCGCGCGTGGAATTTTCAGCAGGGCTGTTTGCTTCAGTGGTTTGACGATGAGAGCGTTATTTACAACGATTACAGAAACGGTGAATTTTGCAGTGTGATCAAGAACGCGGAGAACGGTGAGGAGAGAGTGTTGTGTGCTCCGCTTGCTCACCTTTCACTTGATAGAAAATGGGGACTTTCGATCAATTTCCCGAGAATTTGGGATTTTCGCCCCGGATATGGCTATTGCAATTACCGTGACCGTCATTACGACGTGAATGCGCCCGAGGACGACGGAATTTTTCTTGTTGACGTTGAAAACAATACTTCGAGGTTGATCATCAGCTACAAGGAGCTTCGCGAGGCGTTCCCCGAAAAGCCGCACTGTGACCGCAAGCTTGTGGTCAATCATATCACGTTTAATCCGTCGGCTTCGAGATTTTTGTTCCTGCTTCGAGATTTTCCCGAAAAAGCAGGGGATAAGTGGGGAACTATTCTTGTTACCGCCAACCGCGACGGCTCGGAAATGAGAAATCTGACAAATTATTGCGGAAATTCGCATTATCATTGGAAGAATGATCGCGAGATAATGATCTACGCGCAGCTTCCCGAGTGGGGCATATATTTTATTGATGATATTACGGGTGAGCGCCGTTTGCTTGGCGACAAGGCGATCGATCGCGCGGATATTCACTGCATATATCATCCTGACAGGAGCTGCTTTATCGGCGACGGATACCCCTCGAGAGAGCCGTACAGGGATATTATGCTTTATGATTTTGAGACCGAAAGGAGCGTTAAGATCGCGAGCATTTACTCCAAGGACACGGGCAACACTGATTGCAGATGCGATCTGCATGACCGTTTCAATCCCGACGGAACTTTGGTCTCGTTCGATTCGCTTGGGACGGGGAACAGATGCATCCGTCAATTCAAATTTGATAAAAAGGCGATTTTAGCGAGTGAATAATAAAAAGGAGAGCAAGATTTCGGTTTTGCTCTCTTTTTTTGTTTTAAAAAGCCTTTATTTTACAAGGGTTTCCACAAATGTATACCGATTTGGTAAAAATTTTTGAAAAAATTTTTCAAAAACCTATTGACAAGTCGGTTTTGATGTGTTATAATCAATGTGTACCAGAGAGGTAGACATTCAAAAAAGGAGGGCAAGTTAATATGAGAGTAACGCAAGAAGCCGACTATGCCATCCGGATGTGTCTTATCCTCGACAGTATCGGAGAGAAGACCGGCGCGGCAACCTTAGCCGACCTTGCCTGCATAACTCCGAAAATCGCACTGAAGGTTCTGCGAAAGCTGAACACAGCAGGGTACGTCAGGTCTTACAAGGGCGTTCAGGGAGGATATGAGCTCGTGCGCTCGGGCGACGAGATAAAGGTGCTTGAGATCATTGAGCTGATCGATGGGCCTGTGCGGATCTCGAAATGTCTCGAATGCGATCACGAGTGTTCGCGAAACCCCTGCAAGCTTGATTGCAAGATGCATATTGCGTTTGACGCGATAAACGACAAGCTCATTGAAAATCTCGGATCTATAACGGTGAGGATGCTTCATGATAAAAACGTGAGTCACGCCGATATAGCCGATATTATAAAAAACTAAAAATTATTTTATATTTACTTAAAAGGAGATTTTGATTATGAAAAAGTTTGTATGTTCTGTTTGCGGTTACGTTCACGAAGGTGATTCTGCTCCCGAGAGATGCCCTCAGTGCAAGGTTCCTGCCGAGAAGTTTAACGAGGTTAAGGAAGAGGAGAGAATGTGGGCTGCAGAGCACGTAGTTGGTGTTGCTCAGGGCGCTCCCGAGGAGATCATGGAGGGTCTTCGCGCTAACTTTATGGGCGAGTGCACCGAGGTTGGTATGTATCTTGCTATGGCAAGAGTTGCTCACAGAGAGGGCTATCCCGAGATCGGTCTTTACTGGGAAAAGGCTGCTTGGGAGGAGGCAGAGCACGCTGCAAAGTTTGCTGAGCTTCTCGGTGAGGTCGTTACCGATTCTACCAAGAAGAATCTTGAGCTCCGCGTTGAAGCAGAGAACGGCGCAACTCAGGG
>CAZQLJ010000227.1:0-2809 GCA_964594085.1 uncultured Clostridium sp. | reverse complement strand
ATAGGCTTGCCTCTTTGTTGTTTTGAAATTGTTATTCGGAAATTTCCTTTAATCCCTTGACGCCTGCGGCGGTGACGGGCTTTATCCACTTGCCCGAGCGCCAATATATCAAGAAGAATATCGCTTTCGGGATATCCTCACAGAGATACATTACGGCATAGACCGCAAGGAAGGGAAGCTCAAGCAGGTTTGCGGCGATAAAGGTCATCGGCACGGAGAAGCACCAGAGCGCGAGAAGCTCGATTATCATTCCCATAGACGTGTCTCCACCCGAACGGAAGATGCCAACGACCGTTAGGTAGGGGATATTGCGTATTGCTATCCAAACTCCGTAAATAACGAGTATCCATTCCGCAGTTTCGATGGTATACGCCGAGATGTTCTCACCGAGGTTGAATATCGTGACCAGTGGCGAGCGAAGCAATATTACCGCGCCGCCGACTATGACCGACACTATCGGGAAAATAGCCATAAAGCGCTTGGAATCTCGTATCGCCTCGCGAATCTCACCCGCACCTACCGATTTGCCGACCATTACGCAACAAGCGTTGCAGAGTCCCAAAAAGAAGCAGAAGGTGAAGTTTTCAAAGGTCTTTACGATCGTGATCGCGCCGTATTCCTGATATCCGATGTTGGAGAATATAACGCTGTAGGCGACCGTGCCGAGTCCCCACATCGTTTCGTTGATGATAACAGGGGAGGCCTTTTTGAAGAATTCCTTGACCGTTGCGCCTGTAAACGCGAAATAGTCTCTCAGGGGAGCGAAAAGTATATTTTTAGTCGCCGCGGAAAAGGCGATTATGAGAATCGGTCCGATCCACGCCGATATTGACGTGGCGATCGCCGCGCCCTTGACTCCAAGTCCTGCGGGGAAAATGAGAAGGTAGTTTAAAATCGCGTTGAGCACGGCGCAGATGCCCGAGACTACCATAGGTAGCTTTGGGTGCTCCGCGGAGCGCAGTATCGATCCCAGAATGTTCGTCAGAGCCATCGCTGGATAGGAGAAGCAGGCGAATCGCAGATAAAGCGAGCCTTGCTCTACTATCTCGGGTGTCTTATTGAATATGCGGACTATTTGCTCGGGGAATATCAATGCCGCCGCCAAAAAAAGCAAAGACAGAATGAGCCCCGATATGGTCGCTATGCCCGAGACTTTGTGTATTCCCTTGATATTTTTGTCGCCCCAATACTGTGATACGAACACTGCTGCGCCCGAACTGATACCGAAGAGCGCCATTGAGAAAAGCCAGCTCCACTGTCCCGCCATACCCGTGGCGGAGAGCTGAATATCGCCAAGCTGACTGACCATAAGTGTGTCCACGAGGCTGAAGGACGCCGAGAGCATATTTTGCAGAGCTATCGGTATCGCGAGCGAAAGCGTTACTTTCCAAAACCCCTTATCCGATAAGGATAAGGGGAGTTTTTTAGTGTTGATGTTCATTTTTGACATTTCTTACCCTTATTTGCCGCCGCCGAGCTGCTCCTTGTGATATTGGAGGGTGTAAAGGCGGTAATAATGACCTTTGTTAAGGAGCAGAGCACTATGGTTGCCTTGCTCTATTATCTTTCCGTGAGAGAGCACGATGATATTGTCCGCGTGCTGAATGGTGGAAAGACGGTGAGCTACCATGAGCATAGTTCCGATGTTCATCATCTTTTCAAGCGAATCCTGAATAAGCACCTCGGTCTCGGTGTCGATGTTGGCGGTCGCCTCATCGAGAATCATTACGGAGGGCTTATGGATTATCGTTCTTGCAAAGCTGATCAGCTGTCTTTGTCCTGCCGAGAAGTTGTTTCCGCGTTCTCTTACTACTTCGTCAAGTCCGCCCGAGAGCTTGTTAATAAAGCTGTCGGCGTTGACGTATTTGCAGGCTGCGTTTATCTCATCGTCGCTGATATTGTCAAGTCCGAGAATTATATTGGAACGGATAGTGCCTGCGAAGAGAAATACGTCCTGAAGCATCTGACCGAAGTGGCGACGCAGGGAGCTGATCTTGATCTTTTTGATGTTGATGCCGTCGATGAGGATCTCACCCTTTTGTATGTCGTAGTTGCGGCAGATCAGCGAGAGGATCGTGGTCTTACCCGAGCCTGTTGATCCGACGAATGCCACGGTGTCGCCTGCGTTGACCTTGAAGGACACGTCCTTGAGCACCCATTCGTCAGGCAGGTAGGAGAACCAAACGTTTCTGAATTCGATGTCGCCCTTGACGCTTTCAAGCTCGATTGCGTCGGGCTCGTCCACTACCTCGGGGGTGATGTCAAAGATCTTGTATATCTTTTCTGCGGATGCAAAGGTTGCTTGCAGACGGTTGAACTGCTCTGCGAGGTTTTGTATCGGGTTGAAGAACTTATTGATGTACTGATAGAACGCAACGATAACCTTTACCTCTATTGCCTGACCAAGAAATTCCCAGCCCTCAAGCTTGCCTCTTGCACCAAAATAGAAAAGGCAGAGGATTGACGAGATGTAGAGCATATAGACCATAGGTCTGAAGATGCCGAATACGAACATCTGACCCATTTTTGCCTTGCCGAGCTTGCGGTTCTTTTTGTCGAACTCCTCTTTTTTTCTTTCCTCGCGGTTGAAGATCTGGATTATCTTCATTCCCGAGAGGTTTTCGGAAAGGAAGATGTTGATGTCGGTCGTGCCGTCCTTTACCTGACGGTGAGCGCGGCGAGAGAATTTACGGAAAATTACGGTGAAGAGAACCACGAAGGGCACGAAGCAGAGCACTACCAGCGTCAGCATATAGTTGAGCAGGAGCATCGCTCCGAGAACGCCGATTATGATAAACATATTCTTGAT
>CAZQLJ010000226.1:0-2813 GCA_964594085.1 uncultured Clostridium sp. | reverse complement strand
AACATACGCTCGGCGGCTTGGCGCAACGTAGCGTGGTTTTGGAGATCAGGGTCGGTTGCGAGGTAGGCGCGCGCTTCGGAGAAGGCGGTGGTCATCAGGTCGCTATCCTCGCACATATCGGCGAGGCGGAAGGTGAGGCTGCCGCTTTGTCTGATCGAGGCATTGCCCGAAAGGGCAAGGAAGTCTCCGGGACCTCGCAGTTTGAGGTCTTGCTCGGCTATCTCGAAGCCGTTGTAGGAGTTACACATAGTTTGCAGACGTTGCTTTGCGGTGTCGCCGAGGCGACCTTTCGCTCCGCTGACTAAAACGCAATAGGATTTTGTCTGTCCGCGTCCGACTCGTCCGCGAAGCTGATGGAGCTGTGAAAGACCGAAGCGTTCGGCATTCTCGACTATCATAAGGCAGGCGCTTGGTACGTTGACTCCGACCTCGATGACGGTTGTGGAGACCAAGATCTGCACTTCTCCCGAGGCGAAGCGGCGCATTACGTTGTCCTTGTCCGCGGTCTTCATTTTGCCGTGGACGAAGGCTATATTATAGCCCTGCAGGCGCTCGGAAAGCTCCTCGGCATACTGAACCGCCGCCTTTAAGGGCGGTTTTTCGTTTCTCTCGAGTTCCTCGCCGTAGATTGCGATCTCGGAGAGATCGATCTCTCCTTCTTCGAGCTCGCTTTCCTCAACGGCGGGGCAGACCACGTAGACCTGACCGCCTGCATCGACGTTTTTGCGAATAAAGGCATCGAGACGGGGGCGGTAGCTTTCGTCGACGAGGAAGGTGTCGACTCGCTGACGGCCCGGGGGCATCTCGTCGATCTTGGACATGGCGAGGTCGCCGTACATTACGAGCGCCAGTGATCTCGGGATCGGGGTCGCGCTCATAACGAGGACATGGGTGTGTTTATTCTTTTCGGAGAGCAGAGCACGCTGATTTACGCCGAAGCGGTGCTGCTCGTCGGTTATGACAAGTCCCGGATTTATAAATTCCGCGCCGTCGGAGAGGAGTGCTTGTGTTCCTATGACGATATCGAGGCGCTCGGAGGGGTCTTCAGATCTCATAGCCGCGTGGATCTTTCTCTTGGTCGCCGCAGTACAAGAGCCTGTGAGGAGCGCACAACGTATCCCCAGAGCCTCAAAAATTGCGCACAGGTCGTTGTAATGCTGGGTTGCAAGAATCTCTGTGGGAGCCATTAAAGCCGCCTGATAGCCGTTTTTGACGGCTATATACATGGCTGCCGTGGCACATATTGTCTTTCCACAGCCGACGTCGCCGATGACTATACGGCTCATCTGCTCGCTCTTGCTCATATCGTGCGCGATGTCCTTGATCGTTCTTTCCTGCGCGCCCGTCAGCTTATAGGGAAGCAGGGTAAGGAGGGGAGCGATGTCGGTGTCCTTGCACGCGGGGGCGGAGAGCTTTTGTATTTTGTTGCCCGAGAGTGCAAGGCCTGTGGCGAAAAGGAAAAATTCGTCGAATATCAGTCTTTTTTTCGCGATCGCGAGCGCTGCATAGCTTTCGGGAAAATGTATCTGACGGAGGGCATAATAGATCGTGCAGAGCTTATTTCTCTCGCGGATCTCCTCGGGGAGTGGGTCGGGCATTGCTTGGCTTGCTATCTCAAGCGCGTCGGAAACGTTTTGCGAGATCTGCTTTTGCGTCAGTCCCTCGGAGAGCCTATAGACCGAGAAAAAGGGAGGGGGAGGCAGCTGATCTACCCACGGGTCAGCCGCAGGTGAGGTCATAGCGTAGCGGCTTTTGACTCTTTCGACCTTGCCGTAGAATCGGAAGTCCGAGCCGACGGTAAATTTATCTTTATAATAATTCTGATTGAAATAGGTTATCTCGCAGATTCCGCTTTCGTCGAACGCACGGAATTTTAAAAGCGACATACCGCGCTTGATGTTTGCAATCTTCGGCTCGGTCGCGACCGTGAGGACTACTGCCGACTTATATTCGGGCGAGGTCTCGGCAAGCAGCTTTATATTTGCTCTGTCCTCGTAGGCGCGGGGGAAGTAGTAGAGCAGGTCAAGGAGGCTGTGTACGCCTGCGTTTGCGTAGGCTTTTGCCTTGACGCCACCGACTCCGTGGAGCGCGGTTACGGGTATTTCGTGTAGGTTTTTGTTATAATTCATATTTTCACCAATACGTTTGTTGATAAGTTGTAAGTTGGCGAGGCATTGTCCTTTAAAATGGGGCATCCTCATCCGTCACTCGTAAACTCGTGACACCTTCCCCTGCCTTGGGGAAGGCTTTGGTTTAACTGCGGCGCACCCTTAACTGTAGCCGTAAATTTTTTTTTACGGCTACAAAATTGCAATAGGCTTCGCTTTGCATTAGCCTTCCCCAAGGCAGGGGAAGGTGGCGGCGTAGCCGACGGATGAGGATGCCCCGTTTAGATTTACAATATCCCGACAAATCAAAATTTGAAGCTGTCAAATAAATTATTCGTCTCCTTTATCGGCTTTCGTTTGGGTGACGTCCGCGAGGGGATTTTGCGACATCGCGTTCATCATATTTTTATCGCTGACGTGGGTATAGATCTGTGTGGTGTTGAGCTGCTCGTGACCGAGAATGTCCTTTAGCACGCGGATGTCTACGTTGCCCGTCTGATACATCAGCGTCGCGGCGGTATGGCGAAGCTTATGCACCGAGTAGTGCTTGGAGCCAAGCCCAGACAGGTCGAGGTATTTATAGACCATTGCCTGTACCATTTTGTCGCTTATTCTTTTTTCGCGGTTGCTCAAAAAGAGCGCTTTATCAGAGATATTATGGTTCTTTTCGATGAGGCGGTAATTTTGGAGATAGTCTGCGAGCAC
>CAZQLJ010000225.1:0-2853 GCA_964594085.1 uncultured Clostridium sp. | reverse complement strand
GTCTCGCGAGCAAGACCGATGACAGAGAGACAGTCGGGGCGGTTGGAGGTTATCTCGAACTCAACGACGGTATCGTCGAGAAGGAGAGCATCCTTGATGTCCATTCCGACCTTGTCCTCAAAATCTTTTCCGAGAATAAGGATTCCGTCCTCGATCGCCTCGGGCATATCGTGGAGTGTGAGATTCAATTCTGCGATAGAGCAGAGCATTCCGTTCGACTCAACGCCGCGGAGCTTGCCTGCCTTGATCGTGATATCGCCCGGCAGGTGCGCGACGGGGATAGCCGCGGGGACTATGTCGCCCTCGTGGACGTTCTGCGCGCCCGTGACGATCTGGGTCACTTCACTGCCGATGTCGACCTGACAGATCCAGAGATGGTCGGAGTCGGGGTGGCGCTCCATTTTGAGAACCTTTGCAACGACGACGTTGCTGATATCCTCGCCGAGAACCTCATATCCCTCGACCTTGGAGCCCGTGTCGGTCATTCTGTCGCAGTATTCCTTTGTGGAGATACCGTCTGTATTTGTGAAATCGTGAAGCCATTTAAGTGAAAGATTCATTCTTCGTTACCTCCTTATCAGAATTGCTCGATGAATCTTACGTCATTTTCATAGAAATGACGGATATCGGTTATGTGATATTTCAGCATTGCTATTCTTTCAACGCCCATTCCAAACGCGAAGCCGCTGTATTCCTCGGGGTCGATTCCGCAGTTGCGGAGCACGTTGGGGTGTACCATACCTGCACCCAGGATCTCGATCCAACCCTCGCCCTTACAGAGTCTGCAACCCTTGCCGCCGCACATAAAGCAGGAGATATCTACCTCTGCGCTGGGCTCGGTGAACGGGAAGTGGTGGGGACGGAAGCGAACCTTGGTCTCCTCGCCGAATTCTGCCTTTGCGAAGGTCTCAAGCATTCCCTTGAGATCTGCCATGGTGATACCCTTATCGACTACGAGACCCTCCATCTGATGAAAGAGGGGAGAGTGGGTAGCGTCCATAGCGTCGCTACGGTAAACGCGGCCGGGGGAGATTATGCGGATCGGGGGCTTCTGAACCTCCATGGTTCTTGCCTGAACGGGAGAGGTCTGCGAGCGCAACAGGATCTTGTCTGTGATATAGAACGTGTCCTGAGTGTCGCGTGCAGGGTGATTTTCGGGAATGTTGAGCGCCTGGAAGTTGTAGTAATCGTACTCAACCTCGGGTCCCTCTGCGATGGAGAAGCCCATGCCGATAAAGATGTCCTCCATATCTCTCTGAACGAGAGTGAGGGGATGACGGTGACCGACCTTGGTCTTTTTGCCGGGAACGGTTACGTCGAGCTTTTCTGCGACAAGCTTTGCGTCGAGAGCTTCTGCGGCAAGAGCAGCCTTTTTCTCGGTGATAGCCGATTCGATCTCGGCTCTGACCTCGTTTGCGATCTGTCCGACTACGGGTCTTTCCTCGGGAGTAAGCTGTCCCATTCCGCGAAGAACGGCGGTCAGTTCGCCCTTTTTGCCAAGATACTTGATTCTGAGCGCTTCAAGAGCCGCGTCGTCGGTCTCGGGGGAGGCTATAGCTTCAAGTGCCTCCGCTTTGATTCGATTCAAAGTTTCTTTCATTTTGAAATTCCTTTCTTTTTCTTTCGGGGCTTTGCCCCGAACCCCACAAGAAAACTTTTGAAAAAAGTTTTCTTGACTTTCAAAACCTTTTATAAAGGTTTTTGAGGGATATATTTGTAATTATTTTTTTAATCTTTAAATAAGTGAACTGTCTGTGTTATAAAACTATCCTAAGGGAAGGTTTTTCGAATTCTTAAAACCTTTTTGCTGAAAAAGGTTTTAAGGCGCCGCAGGCAAATAAAAAATCCCAATTCTCGAAGGAGAATTGGGACGGAAAAGCATAATTTCCGCGGTACCACCCGCATTTTGACTTTTACAGTATCAAAGCCAACACTTTGTTGACGGATAACGGTGTCTGCCGTGCTTGGCTAATCGAATTCTCATTCACCAAGCAAGCTCCGAAGGGAAATGCCTTGTTTTCGCATATATCCGCTTACACCGACCGCGGACTCTCTGAAATATGACCTGAAAACACGCTGACTTCATCAAGGCTTGTGTTTTATTACCTTCAATATTATAACATTATTTGCTGATTTCTGCAAGTGTACGGTTTGTAAAAATAATGCGAGCTGAAAAGTGATTATTTGTATCTTTTGCACAAATCAAAGAACTCCGAAATGGAAAAGCAGATAGATCGCTGCCGCTTGAACTACCATTATGAGTGGAATTCCGAGCATAAATTTTACGTGCTTGGTCTTGTGGCGGATCAAAAGCATCGTGATGAACATAGCCACGCTACCGCCAAGTGCCGAGAGTAAAAGCAAGGTTTTTTCGGGTGTGCGGAGCTCGACGCGGTTCTTTTTGGATATCTTTTTGTCGTAAATGCAGACGATTATGGAGATCAGCGAAATTACCGCGATATAGGCGATAAGTATCGATAAAATCGGGTTGTTTTGGATAAACTCGGGCATTTTATTTCTCCTTTTATTGAAAGTTTCTTGGAGGTTGGGGTGTGGGGAAGGAACCTTCTTTTCAAAGAAGGTTCCTTCCCCACAAAACTATCATTTCTTCGGGAAGCTGTCCTTCAGGCTGACGACACGGTTAAAGGTGTTTTCGTTCTTGGTATCCTTGCAGAAGTAACCTACGCGGACAAACTGGAATTTGTCACCTGCTTTCGCGTCGGCTAGGCAGGGCTCGACCATAGCGGTATCGACGCGGGTAAGGGAGTCGGGATTGAGGAAATCAAGATAGGTCTTGCCCTCGGGAACGTCGGCGGTGTTCTCGATGTTGAACAGACGGTCGTAGAGCATAAG
>CAZQLJ010000224.1:0-2860 GCA_964594085.1 uncultured Clostridium sp. | reverse complement strand
CTATCGGTGTTAACGTTTCCGGCCAGATCGCATCCGTCATTGCCGGCGGTCTGATCCTGGCTTTGGTCAAGGGTATGATTGGAGGTTAATGGTATGCATATGGATAAATTGATGGAAGCCCTGCCTGTTATGGGCATCGGTTACCTGGGAATCTTCATTGTCACGCTGGTCATCATTATCGTGGTGGCACTGCTGAACAAGTTCACCAGCAAGTAAATAACTGCCTGCGCAGACACAAATCTGTGCAGGCAGTTTTTATATACTGAGAGTCAAATTTCGATTTGTCGCTCCGACGAGCGAATTGAAAATTGAAAATGGAAAATTATGGTATTTCCCGTAGGGAAATGATTTAAATAGTCGGCGAAGCCGACACAATAATTGTCAATTTTTATCGAGCGTCAGCTCGATAAACTGGAATTTGTCTGTCTATTGTGAAAGGTCAAAAAGTGTGGTATACTATCCATACAAAGGAAGTGACTGAGAATGATCGATTTCAAGCCCTTAAATCCCGCTCAAAAAGCGGAATACAGCAACCTCCTGTTTCAGCTTCCGGCGCGGGGCTGTGAGTACAATTTCGCCAACCTCTGCCTGTGGGGACGGCAGAGGATCGCTTTTCACGAAGGCAATATTGCCTTTTTCTCTCAGTTTAACCGGAAAAGCGTTTACCCATTTCCCCTGGGTCAGAACTTAAAGCCCACCCTGGATGCCATCATTCACGATGCCAAGATGCGGGGCATTCCCTGCCGCCTCACCGGTCTTTCCCAGGATGACTGCGCCACTCTGGAGCGGCTGTACCCCGGGAAGTTTCGGATCCATTTCGACCGGGACGGCTTTGACTATGTCTATGATATCAATGACCTGGCAGATCTGAAGGGCCGCAAATATCAAAAAAAACGCAACCACATCAACCGTTTCCGCCAGAACTGCCCGGACTATACTCTGGAACCCATCACCGACGAGAACACCCTGGAAGCCGCCGAGCTGCTGCAGCAGTGGTACACCCACCGGGAGGAAGCGGATCCCCTGGTGGATCTCCATATGGAAAAGGCCGCCATCTACAAGGCTCTGCGTAACCGCGCTGAGCTTGGGATTGAGGGACTGCTTTTAAAGTACGATGGGAAGCTTCTGGCAATGACTATGGGCTCTGTCCTGAATCCCACCACCTTTGATGTTCAGTTTGAGAAGGCTCTGGACGAGGCTGACGGTGCCTATCCCACCATCAACTGGGAATTCGCCCGGTATCTGCGAAAAAAATATCCTAACCTGCAATTTTTAGACCGGGAGGAAGATATGGGTCTGGACGGTCTGCGCAAAGCAAAGCTGTCCTACTGCCCCCACCATATGATCGAGAAAAACTGGGCCTGCCTGCTGGAGGACGGTTATGATTATTGAGAAACCTCAATTCACGGATATACCGGCACTGCGCAAGCTGTGGATGGATGCCTTCGGGGATTCGGAAAACTTTTGGCGTATTTTTCTGATGAAAGCCCATCCCCTGCCCCATTGCCATCTGCTGCGCAAGGATGACGAGATCACCGCTGCCCTGTACTGGTTTGACTGTCAGTGGGAGGACAAGAAGATCGCCTATCTCTACGGCGTGGCGACCCTGAGCCAATACCGGGGCCAGGGACTTTGCCGGGCACTGATGGAGCAGACCCATTCCCGGCTGAAAGAGGATGGTTATGCCGGCTGTATCCTGCACCCGGGCGGCCCGGAGCTGTTCGGGATGTATGAAAAGCTGGGCTACAGCACCTGCACCTACGTCCGGGAATTTGAATGTGAGGCAAAAGAGCCTATCCCACTGCGGCAGCTTACGAAGGAGGAATACGCACTTCTTCGCCGGCAGTATCTGCCCACAGGGGGCGTGATCCAGGAGCAGAAGACCCTGGATATGCTGGAGGCCCTGGGCCACTTTTACGCCGGAGAAAACTGGCTGCTGGTCTGTGCCTCGGAAGAGGACAAACTGGTATCCCAGGAGCTTCTGGGGGACGCAGATGCCGCTCCCGGCATTCTTGCCGCTCTGGGATATGCACACGGAAAATTCCGCATCCCGGGCACACAAACACCCTTCACCATGTACCATTCGTTGACTGAGGATTCCGCCGCCCCCGCTTATTTTGGCTTGGCAATGGATTAAGGGGGTATTCCAGTTTATCGGTGAGATATTCATTAGAAATTGTAGGGGAGGGGTATTACCCCTCCCCTACGAATCTGATTGACAAATCGGGATTTGACCCGCACGGCTCAATAAAAAAGCGAAAAAGTGCAATTATGAATACTATCTTGCTCTTCCGTTCCGTTTTTTTATGCCGTGCCAAGCAACATAATACAGCCCAACAAGAGCGCAAAAGTACATAAACAAACCAAGGAAAAGAAATCCGGTTGCTTCACTGCCCAACTTATCAACCGTTTCAGAAAACGGCAGTATTATTCCAGAATTTGTTGATAACTCTACTACTGTACTACTGTTGGGATGGATGAAAAGCGTAATACTTTCACCGCAAACAAGATCGGCTATATTTTCCCTTAACTCAGAATCTATGGATACACCATCGATAAAATACCGCTCTCCATTTGCACAATCTATTGCAATCTCCTTGATTGTAGCAGGTCGCTCAGGCTGTCTGATATTTTCGTATCCCACAAACTGCGTTTCAATTTTGCTGCATTCTTCCTGTGTTACTTCTTCATTCCAAAATTGCATACCAAAGGAGAAAATGCTGCCAAGAAATATTCCCACAACCAGAAGCGCAACAGCCATCCCCAAGGGCATTGGGTCTTTTCTCATTTTCTATTCTCCTTTGCAGTGTTGATGGAGGCGATCAGGATGCGACGGATCGTGCCGCATTGATTATAAAGG
>CAZQLJ010000223.1:1673-2861 GCA_964594085.1 uncultured Clostridium sp. | reverse complement strand
ACTCGTTCTTGATAGCCGCATCGGTGATAAGACCCACCATCTGCGGACCGACCGACGAGCCAAGGTCGCCGCCCGCTGCCATAAGTGCGTATATCATCACACCGCCCTCGGCAAATCTGTCGCTCGCCACCACGAGATTGCCCGGCCAGAGCATCGAGGTGCAAAATCCCGTGAAAGCGCAAGCCAAAAGTCCAACGACCGCAACGCCCGAGAGCGCGGCGATGATATAACAAGCAGTAGCACCGATAGCACCGAGCAGAAGCACCGTAGATATGTTTTTGCCGAATTTAGCGTAAAGCGTTCGTCCGAGTCCGAGCGTAAGCGCAAAGAGCGCCACACCGAAAATATCACCCCAGACCTTTTCAAGCCCGAGCGCCTGCTCTATATAGCTCGACGACCACTGCGACATAATGTTCTCCGCCGCGCCGCCGAGAAAAATAGCAAGCACACAGAGCCAAACGCGAGGATTTTTAACGAAATTCACCGCACCCGAGGTCTTTGACGGAGTCTGCATCTCGGGGATCTGTGCGCCCGAGAAAAAGAAGCTCGACGTGAAAGGAACAAGAATGAAAACAAGGGGCAAAAACTCCCAATTCTCTTGTCCGAACAACAAAAGATAGATCGTGGCGACCACGACTACTCCGACGACACCCCAAGCGTAGATCGAATGGAGCTTGCTCATCTCGCGATCGGGGTCGTCCGCAGGCATCGCCGCGATGATCGGGCTGACCAAAACCTCACAAAGTCCGCACGCCGCCGAGAAAAGCAAAGTTCCGATGACAAGACCGACGTAAGCGATCGACGGGAAAAAGAGAGGCACGAGAGCGTAGACCACAAATCCGATGCTCGTCAGCACGGGCGCGAATTTGACCACCCGAGGTATATTGAACTTGTGCGAGAAAAACGAGAAGATCAGGTCAATTCCAAGCTGGGTCACGAAGTTTATCAGCACTAAAAGCCCTAACAGCGAGTACGAAATTCCGTAGAGTGAGTGAAAGGTCAGAAACAAAAGCGGCGACATCGTACAGACCACCGACATAGATACGTTCAGCGCGTAACAGCCAAGCTTTACGCGAGTATAATTCTTTTCCATAAAGCACCTCTGAGATCGATCAGCAATTACGTCAATTATACCACCCTCCCCCGCCCTTGTCAACCGAAAACGCAACAAAAATCGGTTTTCTTCGC
>CAZQLJ010000223.1:0-1573 GCA_964594085.1 uncultured Clostridium sp. | reverse complement strand
ACCTCTTACGCCCCAAAATCTGCCTGTTAGGAAAAATCTCTTTACAAATTTTGGCGAATATGGTACAATAATATCACAAAGATGCGGAAAGGAGGGCCGAGAGTGAGGATACGAACCGAATTATCCGACACCGACGAGATAGTTATTCGGTGCCGCGAGAAAAACGACAGAGTCAAAAAGCTGGAGATCGCGATCGAGGAAGCCCTCTTGAGAGAGGAAACGATCACATTGTCCTCGGGCGGCGCGGACTACTTCGTGCCCAAGGGCGAGATCCTATATTTTGAGAGCTCGAACGGCTCGGTCTACGCCCATACCGCAAGTAGCGTTTACGTGGCACACTATAAGCTCTGCGAGCTCGAGAGCATTATGGCGCCAAGCTTCACGAGAGTGTCAAAATCTGCCATCGCGAACGTGCTGATGATAAGCTCGGTCAAGCGCGAGATAGTCGGCAACGGAGAGCTGACCTTTTACGGCTCGGACAAGACCGTCTGGTTTTCGCGGGCATATTTCAAGCTTCTGCAATATAAGCTTGACGAAATGAGAAATTAAACAAATTGGAGGTCAAATAAATGAAAACAGGAAAGCTTTTTTGGGGACTCGGATTTCTTTTAGCCGCAGTGCTGATAATACTCGACGTGGTCGGCGTAATGCCCACCCTGCTCAGCGCCGTGGGCGAGGTCTCGGTCTTTGCGCTGATACTCGGACTGCTTCTGCTCTCCTACGCTATCGCAAGACTGTGCCGCGGCAAGATCTCGGCGATCTTCTTCCCCCTTGCATTCATATTTATGCTTTTCGAGAAAAATATCGCATTCCTTTGCGGTCTTGAGAGCGAGAATATAGTCAATAATTGGCTCGTGTTACTTATCGCCCTCTTGCTCCATATCGGCTGCGCGATCCTTTTTCCGTCGAAAAGAATTCACAGAAAGCACGTAAAATGCTCGGTCAAAAGCAACAATACCTTCAATAGCTCGACGGTCTACGTGGACTGCGCAAGCTTTACACCGAACATCGTGGAAAACAAGCTCGGCGAGTGCACGGTTCATTTTCAGAATATCGAGCAGTATAAGGGCGAGCAGACTCTGAATATTTCGAACGAGCTCGGCGCGATGACGGTCAACGTCCCGTCTGCGTGGACGCTGATCATCGACGTCGATAACAGTCTTGGTTCTGTCGAGGCGCCCCCCGCCCACGACGGCGGCGGCCCCACGCTCTATATCAAGGGCGACAACAGACTCGGCGCGCTGGAGATAATTTTGTCTAGATCCTCGCGCGGCTTCTCTGATTTTAAATGATTCGTCACGGGACGTCCTCGACGTCCCGTTCGTAAATTTTTAATCACACACTTTTGCAAATCACCCCAGGTTCGCCATTTGCGCCACGGCAGAGATCAACAACACGCGTTTTTTTGTACAAACAATACAAGAATAAAAAAAGTGAAAATTTTTTCAAAAAAAGTGTTGACAAAAGCATTTGCTTGTGATATAATATCAAGGTCGGCGGTACGGCGCGACTAAAAACTCGCTGGTGTGGCTCAATGGCAGAGCAGCTGATTTGTAATCAGCAGGTTGATGGT
>CAZQLJ010000222.1:0-2864 GCA_964594085.1 uncultured Clostridium sp. | reverse complement strand
CATGGAAGTGTTGCGTGACGTTTCCCCTATCACCGACTACTCGGGTAATCTTTCGATAGACTTCATTTCTTATTCTATCGATACCAAGCCCAAGTATCCCGTTGAGGAGTGCAAGGAGCGTGACGTTAACTATGCTGCGCCCCTGAAGGTAAACGTTCGTCTTACCAACAAGCAGGCAGGCGACGTAAAATATTCCGATATCTATCTCGGTGATTTCCCTCTTATGACCGAAAACGGCACCTTCGTTATCAACGGTGCTGAAAGAGTTATAGTTTCCCAGCTTGTCCGTTCGCCCGGTATGTACTATTCCTCCGAGGTAGACAAGACAGGTAAAAAGACCTATGCGGCTCAGGTAATTCCTTACAGAGGCGCTTGGCTCGAATATGAAAGCGATATCAACGGAGTTATGTACGTTCGTATAGATAAGAACCGCAAGCTCCCCCTTACCGTTCTCGTTCGTGCGCTCGGTCTTACACATAGAGAGGATATCTTTAAGCTGTTCGGCGAGGATGCTCGTCTTATCGCTACGCTCGAAAAGGACGAGAGCGAGAGACTTGCCGCTGAAAACGGTACCGATCCCTCCATCGAATCCCTTAAGGAGATATACAAGAAGCTCCGTCCCGGCGAGCCTCCCCTGGTTGAGTCCGCGCAGCAGCTTCTTCACAATCTTTTCTTCGACGCAAGAAGATACGATATCGCGGCAGTCGGTCGCTACAAGTTCAACAGCAAGGTCGCTATTCACGAGAGAATCGAGAACCGCAAGCTTGCAGAGGACGTTGTAAGCGTTCTTACCGGCGAGGTCCTTTACGAGAAGGGAACCGTGCTCTCGCCCGAGATGGCTATGGTCGTTGAAAACAACGGAGTCAACGAGGTTTCGATCGAGCTTGAGAACGGAGATATAATAAAGGTAGTTTCCAACAACACCATTCCCGCAGAGTGCGTGCTCGGATTCGATCTCGCAGATTGCGGAATCACCGAGAAGGTAAGCCTCCCCGTGCTTCGTGAGATCATCGAGGCTTGCGAGGGCGACGTTGACGCTATCAAGGAAATGGCGAAGGAGAGAGTGGCTGAGCTTTGTCCCAAGCACATTACCGTTGACGATATCTTCGCAACTGTAAGCTATCTCCTCAACCTGACACACGACGTTGGAAACGTTGATGATATCGACCACCTCGGAAACAGACGCGTTCGTTCCGTGGGCGAGCAGCTCCAGAACCAGATGCGTATCGGTTTCTCGAGAATGGACAAGATAGTTAAGGAAAGAATGACCACTCAGGACAACGAGAAGCTGACCCCTCAGGCGCTTATCAACACCCGTCCTGTTGCTACCGCGATCCGCGAGTTCTTCGGCTCCAGCCAGCTTTCTCAGTTCATGGACCAGAACAACCCGCTTGCAGAGCTTACTCACAAGCGCCGTCTTTCCGCGCTCGGTCCCGGCGGTCTTTCGCGTGACCGCGCTTCCTTCGACGTCCGTGACGTTCACTACACACACTACGGCCGTATGTGTCCTATCGAGACCCCTGAAGGTCCTAACATCGGTCTTATTTCCTATCTTACAACCTACGCTCGCATCAGCGATTACGGCTTCATCGAGGCTCCCTACCGCAAGGTAGTTCACATCCCCGGCGAAAACGGAACCGTTGAGCACAGGGTAACCGACGAGGTCGTTTACATGACTGCGGACGAGGAGGACAAGTACATCGTTGCTCAGGGTAACGAGCCCCTTGACGATGAGGGACACTTCATCAACAAGAAGATCACCGCCCGCGACAAGACCGAGATCATGGAGGTCGACGTTTCCAAGGTCGACTTTATGGACGTTTCGCCTAAGATGGTCGTTTCTGTCGCTACCGCGTGCATACCCTTCCTTGAGAACGACGATAACTCCCGTGCACTCATGGGATCGAACATGCAGAAGCAGGCGGTTCCGCTTCTCATTACCGATTCGCCTATCGTTGGTACGGGTATGGAATACAAGGCGGCAGTTGACTCGGGCGTAGTCGTTGTTGCTAAATATGCAGGTACCGTTGAAAGAGTTGATGCAAACAGCATCACTATCGTAAGGGACGACGGTCATAAGGACGTTTATTCTCTCATTAAGTTCAAGAGAAGTAACCAGTCCAACTGCGTAAACCAGAAGCCTATCGTTAAGCGCGGCCAGAGAGTAGAGGAGGGAGAAGTCATTGCCGACGGTCCCGCAACCTACAACGGCGAGGTATCGCTCGGTAAGAACGCGCTCATCGGATTTATGACCTGGGAAGGTTATAACTACGAGGACGCAGTCCTTCTTAACGAAAAGCTCGTAAGAGATGACGTTTATACATCTATTCATATTGAAGAATATACACACGAGGCTCGTGACACCAAGCTCGGTCCGGAAGAGATCACCCGCGAGATCCCCAACGTCGGCGACGACGCGCTTAAGGATCTTAACGCTGAGGGTATCGTAAAGAAGGGAACCGAGGTAAGAGCCGGAGACATTCTCGTTGGTAAGATCACTCCCAAGGGAGAGACCGAGCTCACCGCAGAAGAAAGATTGCTTCGCGCGATCTTCGGTGAGAAGGCAAGAGAAGTCCGTGATACGTCTCTCCGTGTTCCTCACGGTGAGTCGGGTGTCGTCGTTGACGTAAGAGTATTCTCCCACGAGGCAGGCGACGAGCTTCCCGCGGGCGTCAACAAGGTAGTTAAGCTTTACATCGCACAGAAGAGAAAGATCTCCGTTGGAGACAAGATGGCAGGTCGTCACGGTAACAAGGGTGTCGTATCTCGCATCCTTCCTCCCGAGGATATGCCCTTCCTTCCCGACGGTACTCCTCTTGACATCTGTCTTAACCCTCTGGGCGTTCCTTCCCGAATGAATATCG
>CAZQLJ010000221.1:0-2865 GCA_964594085.1 uncultured Clostridium sp. | reverse complement strand
CCGACCCTGATCTCCAAAACCACGCTACGTTGCGCCAAGCCGCCGAGCGTATGTTTGAAGCACAAGGGGATATAATTAGCTAATATCATACACAAAAGCGAGCCTTTCGGCTCGCTTTTATGTTAGAATTCTAATCAATTATCAATTTGAATACAAAGTATACGTTCTGGAGTTTTTATAACAGAACACCTTAATATAGTCATTAGCAATTTCCATAATTCTATATGAATTAAAAGAATTATTGCTATCATCAATTTCTTCATAGCCTATATTTTTGCCATCTATATAGTAGTAGTAATCCTTATTATAGTCTTTTTCATTTGGAAGATTGCATCTAAAAGAAAGGCTATTATCTTCCTTCTCTATCACATCAAAATAATATTCCCCATCCTTTGTACTCCCATTCTCCAACCATGACAAAAAACGCAAAATCACTATTATATCCTTCATCATTTTTGCCCATAATTGTATTATTAGCAAGACCAATCAAATCCCAATTCTTATAGTCATTACTATTATTAATAAGATTTAGATATGCACGTCTAACTTTTTCATAATCAATATAATAATCGCTTGCTTTTTCTGGTAAAAGCCATTTTAAAGCATCATTTATAATGGCATCACTAATAATTTGTTCTTGTGATTTAACAAATAGAAACTCTTCTTTAATTGCTTCTACATCCTTATAGCTACTTGGCAAACTATCTAATTTTTCTTTTATTGACTCTAAGACTCCATATTTATCCATACAAAGCATTTCGGCTCGCATTTCGTTATATATAGATTGGCAGTATGCTTCATCAATATATGCACAAATCGAACATATTCCACATAAATACTCATGATCTATAACAGCAACGGGTTTCCGTTCTACGAGCACTTCTTCACAAACCGAGCAATGCTTACCTTCGGTAAGACCACTTTCGGTGCAAGTGGGCGAAACCGCCGCGTCAATCACCTCGGTATGACCGAGAGCATCAACGCTCTGAGTTTCCTTTTCACCACAAAAACACTCTCTTTGTTCCTTACCCTGCTCCGTGCAAGTGGGTTCTTTGATCGTTCTCCATTCACCAAAAGAATGAACGTGAGGAGCAGTCGTTTCTTTTGTTTCTCCGCCCTTGCTACTGTCACACGCTGAGATAGCAAACATCAACATTAATAACACCGCACAGATAACTAATATTTTTTTCATTTCTCTCCTCCAACTAATTTTTTGATATATTCGCGTATTTGTACCAATATTTTGGTAACAATGACATTATACACGAAAATTATTGGTTTGTCAAGCATTATTTAGAAAAAAAGTGGTATAATAACGTCAGTAATCAAAAAAAGGAGGACAAAATGCACAGAATAAAAGAATTGCGCGAAGACCGCGATCTGCGGCAAACCGACGTCGCGGCGGCAACAGGTATCGATCAGCGTACTCTTTCAAACTACGAAACCGGCAAGACTAATCCCGACAGCTTTGCAATAATCAAGCTTGCAGAATTCTTCGGCGTTTCATGCGATTACCTCTTGGGAGTCAATGACATTAATATAAATAACAAAGCAGCCCTCAAAAAAGAATTGAACGATATAAAGAAAAGATTGGACTCCATTTCCAAAAGCATTTAAAAACCACTTGCTCACGTGCAAGTGGTTTTTATGTTTGCATTATTCAAATCTTCAAAACGCCCTTCTCAAGCTCCTCTATCACCCTCGCGATAGCATGCTCATCATTACTCACGGTAACAAAGTCCGCCACCGCCTTGACCTCATCAACCGCATTCGCGACTGCAACCGAAAGCCCGGCCGCGCGAAGCATCGAAACGTCGTTGTAGTAATCACCGACCGCCACAACCTTCGACATATCTATACCCAAAGCGGCGGCAAGTCGCGGCAAAGCGACACCCTTGTTGACCCCTTTTGGCACGACCTCGTAAAGAATTCGCTCGGTGCGTATAAAATCAAACTCATTTGCCCTCGGATGAGCGTTCAAAAGCTCAATAGCACGCAAAATCCGTCCTTCGTCATCGTCACAAAAAACGATCTTTGCCAAGGGCTCGTCCACGTCCTTGTAGTCAGCGACGAGATGGGGCGTCCCCGTGGCTTTTCTATACCTGACCGTCGCACTGTTCTCTCGGCAATAATAGACCTTGTCGGGCGTGTTAAGATGAATTCCAATGCCGCCAACGTTTTTGTCCACGTGCTCCACAAGCTCGATAATACCGTCAGCGAGAGTCTCCAACCATAAATACTCGCTCTTTTCATAATCGTAAATACCGCCGCCGTTAACGCACCCAACGGGAGCATTCGCCCCGACCGCATCGTATACCATTTTAGAAAAATACGGCATTCTGCCCGTAATAAAGGTAAAATATCCACCCTCCGACTTGAAATATTCGATCGCGTCAATATTTTCCTGCGAGATCGACTTGTCAGACCGAAGTAGCGTGCCGTCAAGATCGGTGCAGATCAGCACCCCATCAAACTTTCCCATATCCAACTCCAATAATTTTATACTTCATTTTACCACAAATTCCACCGCTTTACAAGACAAAACCCACATTTTCTCCAAAAATATCACGGCTTCGGATAAACTCCGCCCCAACCATTCCCTCTTTTACAGGAAAGTTTTTGAAGGGTGTTGGGGGTATGGGGGAAGAGGGAAACTTTTTTCAAAAAGTTCCCCTCTTCCCCCATATTCGCAATTATATCTTAATACATACCACCCATGCCGCCTGCTGCGGGAGCAGCGGGCTCGGGCTCCTTGATATTGGAAACTACCGACTCGGTAGTAAGAATTACGGAAGCGATCGAAGCCGCGTTCTGAAGTGCGGAACGAGTGACCTTCTTAGGATCTACTATACCTGCGCCGACCAT
>CAZQLJ010000220.1:0-2876 GCA_964594085.1 uncultured Clostridium sp. | reverse complement strand
ACCCCTGACCTCTAGCGTGACAGGCTAGCGTTCTAACCAACTGAACTACCGGGCCTTAATTTGAGCTAAAGCTCAAATTGGACTCATTTTTCACTTCGTGAAAAATGGCCTATTAAATGGTCTCATTTTGCTTTTGCAAAATGGGCTTTATTTACCTCCCTATTGGAAGATAAATTAATGGTGGAAACAATAGGGCTCGAACCTATGACCCTCTGCTTGTAAGGCAGATGCTCTCCCAACTGAGCTATGCTTCCAAATGCCGTTTTCTCGCGGCGACTTGTAAATTATATCACATAAAAAAACTTTTGTCAATACCTTTTTTGAAATTTTTTTAGATTTTTTTTGCAAAAAAATACAATCAAATCGGTGTTAAGTTTACTTATTTTTGCGAACTGAATGGCTGATTTTTCTTACTATTTACTTAACTTTTTGTCGTTTTAATTAAATTTGCTTAATTATATTTGCTGGAAAGCATAGGGAGAGATTTGTCATTAACGGCAAACTCTCCCTATATATTATGCGTAATCAATAATCGTTAGTCACGTCTCCGCTACCGTCGAGCGAAATAGTTTCTCCGAGGTAGGTTGGCTTGGGCTTGAACAACGAGGTCAAAAAGTCCTTGTTTCTCGCCAATATCTCTCTTGCGTCGCGCATGGTCTGACCCGAATACGTGCGCTGATCCGAAGCAACTCCGTATGCCTCAAGTCCAAGCGCATCAGCAATATAAAGTGCTCTGTACAGGTGGTATTCCTGCGTGATTATTATTACCCTTTTCGCGCCGAATATCTCTTTGGCGCGATATATACTCTCGTATGTAGAAAACCCTGCGTGATCCATAAAGATCTCTTCCGAGTCAATTCCTTTTCCAATCGCGTATTGCTTCATCGCATTGACCTCGTCGTATTCCACTGTACCGTGGTCGCCACTCATAAGCAATTTCGTACCGCTTTTCTCTGCCATAAGCTCGTAGACCTCGATTCCGCACTCAACACGGTCGCAAAGCATATCGCTTAGCGTTCCGTCGGCTCTGACAAGACATCCGAGCACAATAATGCAATCCACGTCCTCAAGCTCTGCCGCCTCTTGCGCCGTTATTACGTTTTCTTTTGCAGATGACACAACGAGTGCGTTCACGCCAAAGACAAACACCGTGGCGAGCAATCCAAGTGCAAGGCAAACCGAGACGGTCACACGAAATGGCTTGCTTTTAAGTATTTTAATTAAATTCACAAAAATCTCCTCATTATCTTGCCGCCGCTGCCGCACTTGCCGCTGCACTTGCCGACATAATTGCCGCACATGTCGCCGCGTGCTGCGCCGCTATCATCGCGATCGTGCCTCCGATCGCGGTAGCATTCATATCACACGTTCCACCTGAACGCTCGCCCACGACTATCATAGCAGCGTGCATCAGCCTCTCTTTTTTCGATGCTCCGAAAAATCCGTATCCCTTTTGCTCGGACAAAAACCGGTCTGCCGCCTCAAGATCCGCGATCGTCTCCTCAATCGAGCAATCAAGCATTGCAAGCGTGCCAAGTGTGGCAAGCTCGTATTCCGTGCCGTATTTCATTCCCTTTTCTCGCAAAGCATCGTAAAGCGCGATCGTATTGCGGCATCGGTCCGCCGCCGTATACGCGCTATCGCTGTAAAGCGCGAGCACGTGCGAAAGCGACTGCACCGCATTTCTTGACTTGAATCTTTCTCGGAGGGCGTTGTAGCAGGTCTCGGTTTCACGGACGACCTCGTCATCCGAAAGGCTTGACAGAGCAAGCATTACCGCGAAAACACTATCCTCGCTCGAGGTCAGGAAGGGATGCTCTGATTTCATAAGATCGTATATTTTCCGAGCGCGCAGGCTTACCTCGGGATAATTTTCAGGCTCGACGGTATCCGATAGCATCATCGCAGCGACCGGAAGATATTCCGACGAGTAAAAATGCTCCTTTAGCTCTTTATAAAAGGCTATTGCCCTATCGAGTCTGCTCTCGGGGTTCTCATCAAGCGCAAGCATTGTGATGATCGAGGTTACCGCCGCGCCTCTGAAGCTTGAAAACACGCCTGTTTTGCTCTTTAAAATCGCGCGGCATTCTTTAAGTCGTTCAGAGTCTGCCGTTCTTCTTTTTTCGGTTATGAGCGCGGCGCAGACGGGATAAAAGTAGCCGTTTTCCATAGAAAACACCTTTTTAACTACGTCGCGGTTATTAATAAAAAGCTCGCAGAGCTCTCTCGAAGACTCTCTCATTATTGAAATCTCCTTTTTATCGGATTTTATCTCTTGATTCTTACCAGCGAGTCAATTCCTTCGCGCAAAGCGTCGCCAAATGCGGTTATTTCATCCTCGGTGTTGTATTCACTGAAGCTTACGCGGATAGTACAATCCGCCTCGTGTTCGGGCAATCCAAAGCCGACAAGCGAAGATGAAATATGTCTCGAATGAGACGAGCAAGCAGAGCCTGCAGACACGCAAAAACCTTTTGCTGAAAGGAAATTGAGCATAGTCTCGCTCTTGATATTGGGAAGTGTGAGGCTTAAAACGTGGGGCGCTCTTTGTCCTGTCGGGATATTGGGTCTTGCGCCTGCCGCTGTGGCTTTTTCGGCGCAAAGATCACGCAGAGCGACCATTTTGCCGACCGACTCGGCAATCTTTGCTCTGCCCTCTGCCGCCGCTTCACCAAAGCCTACTATTCCCACGATATTCTCTGTGCCCGATCTGAACCCACTCTCCTGACCTCCTCCGATGAGGTAGGGGGTAAGCTTTTTCATTTTGATGACCTCGGGGCTGACATAAAGCGCGCCGACCCCCTTGGGACCGTGAATTTTATGCGCGCTGACGCTTATCATATCCGCGCCGAGCGTTTTCACGGTGAACGGCACCT
>CAZQLJ010000219.1:0-2895 GCA_964594085.1 uncultured Clostridium sp. | reverse complement strand
ATCCATACCGCAACCTCCTGCCGTGTCTTTGGAGTTTCACCCTCCGAGGTCACCATCGAGATGCGAAAGAGAGCCAAGGCGGTAAACTTCGGAATCCTTTACGGAATGGGCGAATTTTCGCTCGCGGAGGATCTTAAAATATCTCGCGCCAAGGCGAAGGAGTATATTGACAGCTATCTTGCAAGCTACCCGGGCATCAACGAGTATCTGCATAACGTCGCAAAGGATGCAAGAGAGGACGGCTACGTCACGACAATGCTCGGCAGACGCAGATATATCCCCGAGCTCGCCTCCACCAACAAAAATCTCCAGAATTTCGGCGAACGTGTCGCAAGAAACAGCCCGATTCAGGGCAGTAGCGCGGATATCATCAAAATAGCCATGATAAACGTCGACAAAGCACTCCGCGAGCACGGAAAGGGCGCAAAGCTTCTTTTGCAGGTTCACGACGAGCTACTCATCGAAAGCCCTCGCGAATGTGCCGAGGAGATCCTCGAAATACTCCGAACCGAGATGGAAAATGCCGTCAAGCTGGCAGTTCCCTTGAAGGTCGATGCCCATATAGGCGAAAATTGGCTCGAATGTCATTGATCAAACCAAAAACAAAGCATATTTCCCGTCACAGCGGGGAATATGCTTTCCCTTAAAGCAGACTGTATATACACTTGTATTTACACAATGCACAAAAATCGACCGAAAGCCACGAAATTTTGGTTTGTTTTTAACCTTGTCACAGCCGCCAAAAAGTGATATACTCTAATCAATAAATAACAAAAGAGGAAAAACCTTATGAAAACTCTGAAAAAATATCTGCATCGGTATTTTATTGACGCTATGGGCGCTATGGCGCTCGGACTTTTCGCCTCACTGCTTATCGGCACGATCTTCGGCACCGTCGGCAGCTATGTCAAGATCGCGTGGCTTGCAAATGCACTGAATACCATAGCCACCTACGCAAAGGCGGCAACGGGAATGGCTATCGGAGTCGCTATCGCGTATAAGCTCGGCGCACATCCCCTCGTTATGTTCTCCTGCGCGGCGGTCGGCGCTATGTCAAACGCTATGGGCGCGGTCGTAAATAACGGTGCTATCGGCGCGTGGGCGGTGACCGCCAATACCATGGGCAACGGCGTCTTTTACAGCGCAGGACCCGCAGGCGCGTTCTTCGCGGTAATAATAGCCTGCGAGATAGGAATGTTAGTGTCCAAAAAAACTAAAGTCGACATACTCGTTACCCCCGTTGTGACCCTCACGGTAGGCTTTGTAGCAAGCTGGTTGCTTTGCCCGATCGTATCCTACGTAATGTATTATCTCGGCGTGTTCATCTCCACCGCCACCACCTTCCAGCCTCTGCTTATGGGCATCGTCGTTTCGGTCGTAGTAGGAATTATTCTCACTCTGCCGATCTCAAGCGCGGCGATCTGCGCTATGATCTTCTCCTCGTCTGCCCTTGAGGTCGCGGTCATGAACGGAACAAGCGAAGGATTTTTGCTCGCGGGCGGCGCGGCGGCAGTTGGATGCTGCGCGCAGATGGTCGGCTTTGCCGCGTCAAGCTTCAGAGAAAATAAGTGGGGAGGCATTATCTCGCAAGGCCTCGGCACGTCTATGCTCCAGATGGGTAACATCTGTAAAAATCCTCGCATCTGGATACCTCCCACGCTTGCGGCGGCAATCGTCGGACCTCTCTCCACAATGGTCTTCAAGCTTTATTGCACGGGCGTTTCCGCGGGAATGGGAACCTGCGGTCTCGTCGGACCTATCGGCATAATCGCCGATACAAAATCCTCGCCTATGATGTGGATAGGACTCGTCCTTTGCTGTATCGTTCTCCCTGCGGCACTCTCTCTGCTCTTCAGCGAGATTTTCCGCAAGCTCGGCTGGATAAAGAAGGACGATATGCTCCTCACCGAATAACTTTTCTTACACTAACCCCGAGCACCGCACACCACGGTGCTCGGGGAGCTTTTTTACTCAAATCACTTGCATAATCGCAAAATATGTGATAAAATATTTCTATATCACCACGCCCCACGGCAGATTGGAGAAAACAATGAACTCAAAAGAAATAATGCAGCTGCTCGAAGAGAGAAGAACCTACCGCCGCTTTGACGAAAGCAGACAAATACCCGACGAGGTCGTCGCCGATATGAAAAAGGCGGCACAGCTCGCGTCCTCCGCGATGAACCGTCAGCCCCTCCGCTATATCTATGTCCGCACTCCCGAGACCGTCAAAGCGGTGTTCGACATCACAAGCTGGGGAGGTGCTCTGCCAAACGGAGAAGGAAGACCCAAAGCAGGCGAAAGACCGACCATGTTCGTGGCAATACTCTCCGAAAAAGCGCTCCAATCGAGATTTACCGCCTTCGACGAAGGGCTTGCCGCCTCCAACCTCACGCTTTCCGCGTATGCCCACGGAGTCGGCTCCTGCATCCTCGGAAGCGTAAAAGCCGATAAGCTCCGCGATCTGCTTGAGATCGACGAAAGCCTTGACGTAAGCTGTGTGATCGGCTTCGGCTACCCGACCCATAAGAGCACTATCACCGAGATCAGCGCCGACGGCGACGTAAAATACCGCCTCGATGAAAACAAGGATTATATTGTCCCCAAAAAGAAGATCGAGGACACCGTGACCGAGCTTTAACGCTCTGAAGCACAAAAAAGCGCTTCCAAAATTATAAATTGTTAATTTTTCAAAAACCTATTGAAAATAAGAAAAGAATCTGCTATAATATATAAAGGTCTTGATCGACCGACAAATTAATAGCTGAAAAATGCAGCCGTGTGCTGCGAAACGAGGTCATACCAGCCGGGGATTTAGCGGAGCCCTGTACCTGAAATCCGCTACAGCAGGGGTGGATCCCGCATTTGAGGGCTGAGTCTTTACGAATTGAGTCA
>CAZQLJ010000218.1:0-2954 GCA_964594085.1 uncultured Clostridium sp. | reverse complement strand
GCTTACAAGACCCGTAGTACAAAAGGTCTCACAAGCAACTCTGGAGTTGGGGTCTTGACGAAGCATCTCGTCAAGTATGGCGTCGGAAATTTTGTCGGAAATTTTGTCGGGATGTCCTTCGGTCACCGACTCGGATGTAAATAATACTTTTTTCATTTTTTACCTCATTTATATATCTTTTTTTTACACTAACGGTTAATTTTTGATTTGTGGTGTGGTGCGAGGATGCGTGCCTTCGGCGACATACTTTCTTTGAAAAGAAAGTATGCAAAGAAACTTCCTGTATTTTGGGTTCTAATTAAGGTGAGGTGACGCTGAAAATTGTGCCAATTTTCAGCCTACTGAGATAACATATGTCGGGAAGTGTAGAACCTAGCCGATATAATACAACTTATATTATTGTTACTTTAAGTTAAAGTAAGCTAAATGTCTTGGGTTCTAAACTGTTGCAATACGGAAAGGGCGAGCAGGCTGAAATTTGACTTGTCGAATTTCAGCGTCACTCCACTGTGGTTAGACCCCCCATTCTGGCAAGTTCTTTGCCAAGCTTTCTTTCAAGAAAGCGGAAATCGCATCCTTCGCCTCTCTCGCATCCTCGGCGTACTCCGCTTATAATACCACTGTTAAAAAAGCTCTGCTTGCAGAAAAACAAGCAGAGCTATATACTCCGAATTGCCTTATCTGCTTGGAATTGGCACCTTTCCGTATCGGTAGGTTGCCGTGGTTTCATAGAGCCTGTCTCTCCACCACTCTTGATAAGATATTTATTTCATATAGTATTGTATCACAACACCGCTATTTTGTCAATAGGTTTTGTCATAACAATACCTCTTTTGTTCAAACATTTTATTCGGGCTTTATCTTGTTGCAAAGCTTTGAGAAGAAGAAGGACGCCACTCCGCCCGCAATAATGCAACCGATGTAAATAAGAACGTTGTACCATGCGGTCGCAAACGAGGGCAATATCATAAGCGTGGTTGCTATAACGAATCCAAGCACGCAATGAGATACGATAGAGTAAAATTTGTCAAATACAAGCTTCATCAATCGAGAGAAAAGCAAAAGAGTAGCAAGCATAGCAAGACCCAGCGGAACGATCACGCCAAAATTAAGAGTTGATATACCCTCCGACATCTTTTCGTAAATACCGAAGAACAAAAGCAGAGTTGAGGAGCTGAATCCGGGAATTATAAAGCTCAACCCCCATAACAGTCCGCAAATGAGCCATCCTGCAAGATTGGGCGCTATCGTCAGATGCCAAACGCTCTTGAATACGTAAAACACTGCGGCAATCGCGACAAAGCTGATTGCAAGACCAATATATGATCCGCTATCACGTCCCTTTTTGCCTGCATCCTTCCAAATATCAGGCAACGTTCCCGCGATAAGTCCGACGAAAACGCAGAGCACAACAGCTTCGTTAAGATTAAGAAGCCAGTTCGTTATTCCAGCAAAGCCCACGAACCCTAAACCGCCGCCGAGAATGACGAAGATCATCATTTTCCAATGCTTTTTAAGACCATTTATAGGATTTGACAGTACGTCAAGTACGGGATCATAGATTCCAAATGCGTAACACAAGGTTCCTCCGCTGACACCGGGCAAAATAGCGCCAATTCCAACGATAAAGCCTTGAATAGCCCACAGTATCGCTTGAAGAACGAAAGTTTTCTTTGTTTTCATAGTTATCTTCCTTTATAAAACCTCTAAGCCTTATCCAAACGCGATCTGACCGTGCAGGAACACGAAGAATACGACAAAGCAAAGTGCCGCTACAGCAAGACCGACCGCCGTTACGACCAAACTGAATATAAGATTTTTCTTCTTTCTCTGCTCACAAGCAACCTTTGACTCCTCGAATTTCGTCGAAGACGGCAAAACCTTCGCCGCCTTGAGCGCGGTCGAAACCGGCTTGTAAAGGATCAGTACGATAGCCGCGTTGAGCATCGCCTTGGTCAGATTAAAGGGTAAAAACAAGGTGGGTATCATCCTTGCAACTTCTGCAGTTGTAGTCGATGAATATATCGGCACGATAAACAGGTTGAAAAGAAGCATGAACGCCGTCATAGCAAAAACAGACGACACAAGACCTATTGCCGCGCCTTTGATGTTCTTTTTATATTTGTAGATCAACGCGCAGACCGTCGCATAGATCGCGGTTGACAGAAAATCCATAAGAAAACCCCAAAATCCCGCGTCGCCGATCGTGATAAACTCGATAAGTGATACGACGAGAGAAATGGCAACAGAATATATCGGGCCGAAAAGCAGACCCGCGATGGTAATGACCGCATCCTTTGCGTCAAAGGTCAGAAACATTACCTTGATGTGCATAATATAGGTTGAGGCGATCGCCAGCGCACAGAACAGCGCCGCCATACAAAGATTTTTGATTTTTTGGGCAGAACTCTGCCTAGAATTTAAATTAGACATAAAAAAATCCCCTTTCTCTATAAGGGGGGATGAAAAAATCGACGTAGTGCGAGAATAAGCGCAAAAAAATCGAAATTTATCTTTTCTCATCCGGACTTTAAGCTGCATAAGCAACAACCGTCGGTCAAGGAATCTCACCTTGTCGGCGCGCACTGCGATTTCGCTGCGCGTTCATGGACTTGCGGCAAGCCGCACACCATCGGTATGGAATTTCACCAATCCCCAAAAATAAATTTGACAGTATTTAATTTTAGATGCCGCGGCGGACAACCGCCGCGGCATTCTTTTATATTATATTATAGCAATATAACTTTTGCTAACGAAAATTTTTGTGAATCTAGGCGCACCGCAGAAAGCAAGGTGAAGACGTAGTTTCCTACGTCGAGCCGCTTTCGAGGAGCAACGACGATTTTCGAAAATTTTCTAAAGCAATTATGCGATGATATCGGAAACGACACCGGAACCAACGGTTCTACCACCCTCACGGATAGCGAAACGAAGACCCTTCTCGCAAGCGATGG
>CAZQLJ010000217.1:0-2985 GCA_964594085.1 uncultured Clostridium sp. | reverse complement strand
CTTCGTGCGGCGCTCGTCGGCATATTTTTTCTTGATCTCAAGCATTTCTTCCTTAATAATTTCTTTTATCTTGTTTTCATCGGCAAGTATGCCCTCAAGCTCGCAAATGAGAGCGTGAAGTCTGTCGAGCTCGTCCTCGATCTTCTGTCTTTCCATGCCCGTCAGACGACCGAGAGTCATCTCTACGATTGCCTGAGCCTGAATATCGGTAAGACCGAATCTCTCTATCAAGGTTGCCTTAGACGCATTGATAGACTCGGAGGTCTTCATTATCTCAACTATCTCATCGATATTGTCAAGAGCTATTTTATAACCCTCGTATATATGAGCTCTCGCCTTCGCTTTTTCGAGATCGTACTCGGTTCTTCTGCGAATAACGGACTTCTGGTGCTCAATATAGTAATCAAGGATCTGCGCAAGATTAAGTACCTTAGGCTCCTGACCAACGACAGCCAAGAAATTTGCCGAGCAGGTATCCTGCATCTGCGTATATTTGTAAAGCTGATTGAGGATTATCTGACCGTTAGCATCTCTCTTATACTCGATAACGATCCTCATACCGTCTCTGCCCGACTCGTCGCGAAGATCGGTTATTCCCTCAATCCTCTTTTCCTTAACGAGATTTGCAATAGCCTCGCAAAGCATAGACTTGTTTACCATATAAGGTATCTCGGTCACGATGATCCTATGGTTCTCTTCCTCGACCTCTGCTTTTGCACGAACTACTATACGGCCCTTTCCCGTGGTATAAGCGTCCATAATGCCCGTAGTACCGTGAATGGTTGCGCTCGTCGGGAAATCGGGACCCTTGATGAACTGCATAATATCAAGGATAGAGCACTCGGGGTTCTCCATACGGTAAATAGTACCGTCTATGACCTCACCGAGATTGTGGGGAGGCACGTTAGTCGCCATACCAACCGCGATACCGACCGATCCGTTTACCAAAAAGTTAGGAAAACGGGAGGGGAGCACGCTCGGCTCACGAAGTCTGTTATCAAAGTTTGGAACAAACGTAACGACTTCTTTTTCAAGATCGCGAGTCATCTCGTCAGCGATCTTATCAAGTCTTGCCTCGGTATAACGGTATGCTGCAGGCGGGTCACCGTCCACAGAACCGAAGTTTCCGTGTCCTTCAACAAGCGGATAGCGAAGCGAGAAGGGCTGTGCCATACGCACCATCGTACCGTATACCGAGCTGTCACCGTGAGGATGATAACGTCCGAGAACGTTACCAACGGTGGTAGCAGATTTACGGAAGGGCTTATCATGAGTCAGATGATCCTCGTACATCGCATAGATAACTCTTCTCTGTCCGGGCTTCATACCGTCTCTTACGTCAGGCAGAGCTCTCGACATAATTACAGACATAGAGTACTCGATAAAAGACTTCTTGACCTCTTTCTCCATATTTATGTCAACGATCTTCTGATTTTCAAATAAGTAAACGTCGTTGTCGTGCTTGTTCTTATCGATTGCCATTGAACAAATTCCTTTCTTTCCAAAAAACAGATTTTAAAATAGGATCAATTAAAATTCCGTCTTTTTCGTTTGTCCTTTCCTTTGAATAACGTATAAATTCCAAATGTTAACGCGTATGCGGGTATCGCACACACTAAAAACGCAAAATACTCGGGTATAAGTACCTTTGTTATGATCTGTCCGAGCGAAAAGCTCTCGGAAAACAGACCGTAATATATTACTGTGGATATTTCAAGTAAAATTCCCGCGATAACAGAGTAAATCATAAATGATGGAAGATTTTTGGATAGAAACCAACCCACCACAGCTCCGCATAGATATCCGCAAAACGTATAAAGCAGCGGGGCAAGTGAAGCACCGACTCCTCCGAGAATACCCATAAGAGCCCCTGCAAAAATTCCTGATATCGCTCCGGCTTTTTTTCCAAAAATAAAGCCGATGGCGCAAATGACTGAAAACGTCAGCGCGGGAGTGCTTCCAAACAATGAAAGACAGGTAGTCTGAAGCACTGTCAGAAAAAATATCAATACCGAAAAAACGAGAGTATACGCAACTATGCTTTTTATATTAAAGCCTTCGTTGCTGTTGTTACTTTTAATTCTCGCCATTTAATAACCTCCGCATCCGAAGATCATTCTTCAACGTATATGTCGTAATCCGTGACTATCATAACGTAAGTAAGAGAGTCGAAATTTACCGCACACCTGACCTTTGCTACCTTCATACGAAGATACTCGTCGGTTTTTATCTCTATGACCTCTCCGATAATCAATCCCCTCGGATAAACGATTCCAAGACCGCTTGTGTAGATCAGATCTCCGACTTCAATATCAGCATCGGTAGGAAGATAATTCAAAATACACTCTCCGGTACCTTTAAGCGATATATCTCCTTCTATCAACCCTGTCTCTCCGCTTCGAGAAACGTAAGCACCGATAGATGACGAAGCTTCGGTTATCGCTCTTACCTTACACCAGGTCGAGCCCACCTCACAAACAGATCCAACGACTCCTTTTGAAACTACAACGGGCATACCTACTTTAATTCCGTCTTCACGTCCCTTATTGAGAGTAAAGACCGTGCTGTGATTCTCCGATTCCGATCCGATTATCAAAGCTTCGGTCAGCGAAAGATCAGGATAAGTCTTTTTGAATTCGATATACTCGCGTAATCTTTCATTTTCTTCTTTTATTGCCTGAGAATCAGCAAGCTCGCCTTCAAGCCTCTCTATCTCTTCGATAAGACTTTGATTTTCTTTATCAAGCTCGTCTATAGAAGTAAAATATCTTGAAAAGCCATGGAAGGCCTCGTCGATCTTTAGACCAACGTATCTGAACGGAGTTGCAATTACGTTAAGCGTATTGTTTATCGGACCGGTCTGCCCCATTGCAGAAAGCGTCACCGCAAATATCACGATGAACAGCGCCAACGACATAACGATGATGAAAAATTTATTTTTAAAAAATTTCATATCAACAAATCGTTCTCCAAATTTTCTCACAG
>CAZQLJ010000216.1:0-3013 GCA_964594085.1 uncultured Clostridium sp. | reverse complement strand
CAGTACTCAAGCAGAGAGAGGATCTCAGCTGGCCCTCCGATATCTATCTCGAGGGTGGCGACCAGTACAGAGGTTGGTTCCAGTCCTCGCTTCTCACCGCAGTCGGTGCTACGGGTGAGGCAAAGGCACCCTTCAGAGCAGTTCTTACTCACGGTTGGGTAGTTGACGGAGAAGGTAAGGCGATGCACAAGTCGCTTGGCAACTCGATCAGCCCCGACGATATCGTTAAGAAGTACGGCGCAGAGCTCGTTCGTCTTTGGGCGGCATCGAGCGACTATCATGCGGACGTCCGTTGCTCCGACAACATCTTCAAGCAGCTCTCCGAGTCTTACAGAAAGATCAGAAACACTGCGCGTATTATGATGGCAAACCTCGGCGATTTCAATCCTGACACCGACCTTGTCGCATACGACGATATGCTTGAGATCGACCGTTGGATCGTTGCCGAGACCAACAAGCTTGTCAAGCAGTGCCTCGAAGCGTACGACGAATATGAGTTCCATATCGTTTACCATGCTATCAATAAGTTCTGCACCATCGAGCTTTCCAAGCTCTATATAGACATCACCAAGGACCGTCTCTACGTCGAAAAGGCAAACAGTGCGGCAAGAAGAAGCGGACAGAGCGCTCTTTATCTTGTGCTCAACGCGATCACAAGACTGCTGGCTCCCGTTATCTCCTTTACAGCAGAGGAGATCTGGAAGCACATGCCTCACGCAGAGAGCGACAAGACCGAGAGCGTGTTCCTCAACGATATGCCTGCATACGACGAAAAGCTTGCCGAGAAGACCGCAGAGCTTTGCGCGAAGTGGGATAAGCTCTTCGAGTACAGAGACGACGTTATGAAGGCACTCGAGCTTGCTCGTGCCGATAAGATGATCGGTAAGTCTCTCGATGCGAAGGTTACCGTTTATACAAATGACGACGAAGCTTACGCAACTCTTACCGCGTTTGCCGATAAGCTCGCCGAGATCTATATCACCTCGGCTGCATACGTGGTCAAGGAAGATGCTCCCGAGGGCGCATTCACCGAAACGCAAACGGGTATCGCAGTTCTCGTTCAGAACGCAGACGGCTGTAAGTGCGGACGTTGCTGGTCGTACTCCACCGAGGGTGTCACCGACGACGAAGGCGGCTTCCTCTGCGAACGCTGCAGAAAATTGTTGATTTAAAAGAGTGTGTTTGTGGGGGAGGGAAAAACTTCTTGAAAGAAGTTTTCCCCTCCCCCACACCCCCACCTCTTTCAAGAACTTTTCCTGAAAAGAAAAAAGCATTCCCGGGTTGCGAATTTATCTGCAAACTGGAGGCTTTATTTTACAAATTCGAAAGGAATTTTACAAATGACAGCGATAATTGTATCGGTTGTTTTAATGATATTGTCCGTAGTGGCGGATCAGGTCACCAAATACCTGGTAGTATCCAATATGGATCTGTATGAGTCGATAGATATCATTCCGGGCGTTTTTAGATTTACCTATATCCAAAACGACGGTGCGGCTTTTGGCTCGCTTGACAACGCACGTTGGGTATTTATGATATTGTCCACAGTCGCGATAGTTGCCATTCTCGGCTATCTTTTCTGGAAGAAACCGCAGAATAAGCTTTTACTTTCTTCGTTGATCCTTATAACAAGCGGCGGCATCGGAAATATGATCGACCGTATAAGACTTGGATACGTTATAGACTTTATCGATTTCTGTGCCTTCCCGAAGCTGTGGATGTGGATATTTAATATCGCAGACGTTTGTGTTTGTGTGGGTGCGGGACTTTTGGCGCTCTGGATGATTCTCGATACGGTCAAGGAAGTGAAAAAAGAGAAAGCGCAAAAGCTTGCAGCTCAATCAGAGCAGAACTCCACCCAAAACGGAGACGAAAATGAGCATTGACGACATCAAGAATCTCGAAAAGGCCGAGGATTTAAGCACAGACGATTTACTTTGCCTGACCGCACCCGACGAATTCGTCGGCGAGCGCCTCGACCGATTTCTGACTCAGAACACCGATCAGACAAGATCATTCATCACCAAGCTGATCGAGAACGAAATGGTGTCGGTCAACGGCAAAATAGCAAACAAAAACTATAAGCTTCGCAAGCTCGACGAGATAGAGATCAGATTTCCCGAGCCCGAGGTAGACGAGGCTATTCCCGAGAATATCCCCCTCGACATAATTTACGAAGACGATGACATTATAGTTGTAAACAAACCCTCTGGAATGATAGTCCACCCCGCCACGGGTATATATACGGGCACCTTGGTCAATGCCCTGCTTTATCATTGTAAGGACTCGCTTTCGGGTATCGGCGGCGTGGTCAGACCGGGAATCGTCCACCGAATTGATAAAGATACCTCGGGACTGTTGGTCGTGGCGAAAAATGACGAAGCGCATCTCTCTCTCTCCGAGCAGCTAAAGACCCACGAGGTCAGCCGCGTGTATCACGCCATAGCGATCGGCAATATAAAGGACGATAATGGCACGATAAACAAGCCGATCGGACGTCACCCGACCGACCGCAAGAAAATGGCGGTGATAAGCGACCCGACAAGAAGATCGAGAGAGGCGATAACACATTATGAGGTCGTGGAGCGCTATCAGATCCCCACGGGAAGATTTACTTACGTAAAATGTAAGCTCGAAACGGGCAGAACGCATCAGATAAGAGTGCATTTATCGTCAATTGGGCATTCGCTTGTAGGGGACCTTGTCTACGGCGGCGGAAATACCAAATTTGAAGCCGAGACCAAAGCGCTTATCAGCGGTCAGTGCCTGCACGCCAGGGAATTGGAGCTGACTCACCCCAAAACGGGCGAAAAAATGCACTTTGAGTCGTCACTACCGGAGAGTTTTGAAAAAATACTCGAAAAGCTCCGCAAATATAGTATATAAAAAGTTTTGATTATAGGATATTGTAAAATTAATTATATCCCAAATTTTTTTCACGGCAAAAAATTTGGGATAAAATTCGCTTTGCGTAAGCCTTCCCCAAGGCAGGGGAAGGGGGACCGCTTGCGGT
>CAZQLJ010000215.1:2549-3013 GCA_964594085.1 uncultured Clostridium sp. | reverse complement strand
CGCTGGATCTGAAAAAGGGTGATAAGATAGTTATCACGGGCGGCGACACCACGGGAAAATCGGGAAATACCAACCTGATCAAGATACAAGACATATAAAAAATTAATAGATCCGCCGAATTTTCGGCGGATCTATTTGTATATGTAGGCGTTTTTTATTTGCGTTCCTCTGACTCTGCAAACCTTTTGATAGCCTCAAACGAAGCCTCGCTTATGTGGTGCTCGATCTTGCAGGCATCGTCTGCCGCGGTCTCCTTGTCAACTCCGATACGAATGAGAAACTCGGTAAGCAGGGTGTGGCGCTCGTACATCTTGTTTGCAATTTCAAGGCCCGTTTCGGTCAGCGTGATGTAACCGTGCTCGTCGACCTCGATGTAATCCGCACCCTTGAGAATACTCATCGCGCGGCTGACGGAGGGCTTGCTGTAACCCATATATTCGCTTATGTCGATAGCTCTGACCGAG
>CAZQLJ010000215.1:0-2539 GCA_964594085.1 uncultured Clostridium sp. | reverse complement strand
CATCTCGCCCGATTCCTGTATATGCATCGTAACCCTCCTTATGTTGTCGTTAATATAAGTATATCACAAACTGCCTGAAAATGCAAGTCCTTTTTATGACTTTTCGGGAAAGGATACGTTGCCTTGACAAAGTCCACGGCTTGTGGTACAATAATTTTAATAAAAAATATTGATTTTTGAAAAAATCATCTAGCGTAGGGTATTGCTCGTGACGCAACGTAATGTTGTATAATAAGCGTGCAGGGCGGGGAAATGCGCGCAAAACTCCGCCGTGACAAAAATCAAGAAAGGAGAAAACTATGTCCAGATATACGACGGGCGAGATGGCAAAGCTGTGCTCGGTCTCGGTCAGAACCGTTCAATATTACGATACCAGAGGCTTGCTGACTCCCAGCGAGCTGAGTGAGGGCGGCAGAAGACTCTATTCCGACAAAGATCTTAAAAAGATGAAAACGATCTGCTTTCTTCGTGATATAGGGCTTCCGATAAACGCTATCTCAAAGCTTTTTGGGGAAGGGAACTCGGAGAAAACGATCCTGCTTCTGCTCGAGCAGCAAAAGGAGCTTCTTGAAGACGAAATGACCGAAAGGCAGGAAAAGCTGAAGATCATTGAGGATCTGACAAGAGAAATAAAGAACACGCCGAACGTCTCTGCCGAGAAAATAGGGGATATAGTGAGATTTATGGAGAACAAGAAGAAAAGAAGAAGAGTCCTCGCGGTCATGATAGCCATTGGCGTGGTAATGGAGCTTATCGAGATAGGAACTATCGCTTTGTGGATCTCTACGGGCATCTGGTGGCCCTTTGCCGCGGGAATGCCGACATTGATCGCGCTTGGAGTCTGGTTTTCGGCATATTATTATAAGAAGACCGCCTACCTTTGCCCCGAATGTCGTACGGTATTCAAGCCGAGCTTCAAGTTGATGTTTTGGGCGGCTCATACCCCTCGCACAAGAAAGCTGACCTGCTTGCATTGCGGAGTCAAGAGCTATTGCGTTGAGGTCTACGACGAAAACAGCGATAAATAATAAATTCGGCTTCAAATTTTATTGGATCAATAAAGAAAGATCCGACTCCCTCGCGGAGTCGGATCTTTTAAGTGTTAAAAACCGTTGTAATAGTTGTCGTTGTTGTTATAATTATTGTTATTTTTTCCGTTGTTGCCGCGATAGCTACCGTCGTCCTGATTTTTGCCCCGGCGCTTTAAAACGTTAACAATGATAACTATAGCTATGACTATCATTGCGACGGCAATCACAATCATAAAAATATCTTCGCCCGTGATGGTTTTCCCAAATACATCCTCTCCTTCGTCAACAACTATGACCATAGATATGCCGGTTTGCTGGGTGAATTTTTCCAGAGCAGCGTTGACGTAAGCTGTATCGATCGAAAGCTCGGTGTGGTTTATCAGACGAGAAGACGCGGGATTGTGATTTTCATCAGTGCAATACGATGAAAAATAAGAATCCGTCGGTATTGCGGTGATATTTTCTGTGAGAGCATCAATGCCCGTTACAATCCATGCACCCATAGTATATTTGTAGGTCGACTGAGGGTTGGCGTCATAGAATCCGTCTTCAATTCCGCTGTTATTTCCTTCAAGCAGAGCATTGACACGGGATTCAAAATGGAATCCCTTGTATATCATACATTCGTAGTGATAGTTGTCCTCGTGTGTCACGAATACTACAAGAATGCAATCCTCGCTTTTCCCAAATTGCTCGAAATAACGCTCGTTTGCGTAGTCTTCGAAACTTTCTTCATCGTAATATATCTCACCGCCTGTTGATATTGTGTTAAAAGCAGAACCGAAGATAGAGAACAAAATAACCACGCTCATAAGAAGCAGGATGATTGGGGCCATCATAAGTCCCAACATTCCTCCAAGGCAACCGCCGCCGTATCCGTAACGGCGAGGTCCCCAATATCCTCCGTAAAATCCTCTGTGATAGTGGTGATGATGGTGCGGTCCTCTCGGTCCGCCGCCAAATCCGCCTCCTCGATGACCTCCGCCGAAGCCTCCGCCTCTCGCTCCGCCACCGAAGCCACCTCTTGATCCTCCTCCGGGTCCTGGCATATTAAAATCCTCCTTCAAAATAATGAAATCGTAATCAATCAAATATATTGTACCACGATTTCAATTCAATTTCAATGTTTTTGCGAAAAAAATAAAAAATCTCGCTAAAAAGAGAATTAGAACGACAAATTTGCAGTAAAAATGTGTTAGTTCGGCACAAAATCAGCATAGTTTCATTTTTTAGTTTAGTAAAATAATTTTATCCCTTTTCTATTGACAATATAGCTTTTGTGTGATATAATTGTTGATATCGAAGCGCAGTTCGGATTGTATGGGCACGAGTCTTGAAATGTTTGACCGATATCGGACGCCCGAGAGCCGAAATCCCTTGACGTATCTGACTTTTTGCCGACTGTAAGTTGGAAAAAATTTTTAGCATCTAAAGGCACATCTAAAGCCAAAAAATTAGTGGACAATTGAATATCAAGTTATTTTCTGCGAGAGCAGTTAATATACACG
>CAZQLJ010000214.1:0-3058 GCA_964594085.1 uncultured Clostridium sp. | reverse complement strand
GGTTTGCCGTTCCGGGAGCGACCTTATCAAGTGCGTAAATAGTCTCGATAATATTGGTCAGCGCTCGATACGGAAGGACTATCGAAAGGTCTCCGGGATATGCCTTCAGGGTCGGAATGACCGTATTTGCTGCCAAACGGTGCTCGTTGGTTCTTCTTCCTCGGACAAGATCTCCAAATCTCTGAACGATAATATTGCCGTCGCCCGCAAAGTTCATATTACGTGCGATATTCTCTGCGTATTCGGTGGGCTTGTTGAAGTTTCCGTTGAAGTGTATCGACGAGAGGATCGCAAAGTTGCAGTTCTCGGTCTTCTTTTCGGGTTCTGCAAAGCTGTGTCCGTTCGCGGTGATTACGCCGTGGTTGTTCTCTGCCGAAACGATACCGCCCTGATTGAAGCAGAACATTCTCGTTCTGTCCTCGAAGGTCTTGGTCCTGCAAAGGATCTTCGGCTCGTAGATCTGAGAGGAAAATTCTCTCCAGATAATATCCTTCATTTCAACTCGAACACCGATATCCACCGAGTTGGTGTTCATCTTTATGCCGAACTTCTGGCAGAAGGTGCTTACAAATTCAGCTCCGCTTCTTCCCGTCGCGATTATGACCTTCTCCGCTTCGATCATATCTTCTGCCTTGTTGGTACGAATAGAAAGTGTGTATCCATTCTCAGTCTTATCGACCGAAACACATTCTGTTCCCGAGAGCATATTAACTCCAACCGCAGCAAGATGCTTGATAAGCGCCTGCATCGTCTTGAAATTCTTGTCGGTTCCGAGATGGCGAACGTTCATATCAAGCAGACGAAGATTATTCTGCAAGCACTTAAGCTTCAGCTCCTCGCTAGAACGGTAAAGCTCGGGATAGTCGTCGGAAAAGGACTTAAGCACGTCGTCGACTCCGTTTATGTACTTCATCGCCAATCTCTCGCCAAGCTCCTCGCCCATATATCCGCCGTAAGCTGTTCCGAGATTGAATTTTCCGTCGGAAAACGCGCCTGCGCCTGCATATCCACCCGTAATAGAGCAGACCTTACAGTGAACGCAAGCCTTATTGTGACCGGCAGGACAATGACGCTTTTCAAGCTCGAATCCGCGCTCTATTATGGTTACGTTTATCTCGGGCTTGTTGACCTTTAACTGATATGCAGCCATAAGACCGCCGATACCGCCGCCTATTATTGCTACGTTAGTTTTCATAATTTATATCTCCTTGCACTTTTCAAACCGAATTATTATACAACAAAAAATTGAATTTGTCAAGTTTTTGATCTGAAAAGCATTTTTTTACACAATAATTATACCAAATAATGTTCAATATGTCAATAGTAAGCCTTAAACAGACGCTCGGGATCGAATAATCCCTTCAGTCTATTGACAACCCGCCCTTTTTTTATTATAATAATAATATAAATCAAGCAAAGGAGGTTATGTCCGAAATCATGATAAAATACCCCGAAAACGTATCAAAAATAGCAAAAATTCTATCCGACAACGGCTATAAAGCATACGCAGTGGGCGGTTGCATTCGCGATGCTCTGATGGGAAAAAACCCTGCCGATTGGGATATGACCACCGATTGTCCTCCCGAAAAAATGCTTGAAATATTCGAAAAGGCTGGGCTTCGCACCATTCCGACAGGTCTTAAGCACGGAACTGTAACCATTCTTATTGAAAACGAAGCATACGAGTGTACGACCTTCAGAATCGACGGCAGCTATACCGACTCGCGCCATCCCGACAGCGTGACATTCACACCCGAGCTCTCCGAGGATCTGCGTCGCCGCGATTTTACGGTCAACGCAATGGCAGGAGATCCCTTGTCGGAAACAAGCGAGATCACCGATATTTTCTGTGGTCGGAACGATATTGAAAACAAGATCATACGCGCCGTCGGAGATCCCGAAAAAAGATTCACCGAGGATGCTCTCCGTATTCTCCGCGCCGTAAGATTCGCAACAACGCTTGATTTTTCAATAGACAACGATACAAAAGCGGCGGCAAAATTGCTCGGTATCAGACTCAATGACGTTTCTGCCGAAAGAAAATCCGTAGAGCTGAAAAAAATACTCCTGTCCAAAAACGCAGACAGAGGAATGTCTCTTCTTCTCGAGCTTGACCTCGCAAAATACATCCACCCGTCCATAAGCTCACCGAAAACGACGATATCCTCCCTCCCCGATAGATTTTCGACACGTCTGGCATCGCTTTTTTACGGCGTGCCAAACCTTTCGATAATGAAGCTTTCAAACGAGATAACATCACAAGTAAAATTGCTATGTGACGACGGTTTGTACGACGAAATTATAAATTTTAACGAGCAAATCGACGTCAAGGCAAGACTTATGCTTTCAAAATACGGCGAGCTTGCCGAAGACGCGGCACTTTTGAGAGAAAACGAAGAATTGTCGATCGTAGTCTCTTTCGAAAGAGCAAAAAATCCCTGCGTAAAGGTCTCCGATCTCGCTGTCAGCGGCAACGATCTTATAAACGTCGGAATAACCCCCCGAAGCATCGGAAACATTATGCAAAAATTGCTGTCCCTTGTAATAAAAAACCCTTCTCTAAACGAAAAGAGCAAGCTGATCTCTATCGTATCCGAGATGAACGAATAAAGGAAATTAAAATGTATATTTATCAAAAAAACATCCAACCAAAAAACGTCGCGGCAAAGATCACCTCTGCTCTCTGCCTTATCTGCGGAGCCGCGCTGCTCATTCTAGCACAAGCGGGATATATAGCTATACCGATCTTGGCGCAGCTGCTCGGTCTTGTCCTTTGGGTCGCGGCAGTCTATATAGCCTCGGCATATCTTCTCCGTGAATACACCTATTCGGTCCAGGCAAACAGCAAAGTCGGAGAAAATGACACACTTGCCGAGATATATGACTTCGTCGTATATGAAAAAAAAGGAAAAAAGAGCGTAAAGGTCTGTCATATCGAGCTTAAGGACGTTACTTTTATAAAAGAAATAACTCCAGAAAGCAAAAAGAACTCTGACACCGAACACAAAAATATCAAACGCTTCGTTTACAACACACAATTTGCGGCAAGCCGAAAAAT
>CAZQLJ010000213.1:0-3067 GCA_964594085.1 uncultured Clostridium sp. | reverse complement strand
GAAATGCCCCACGGGGGCTTGTGCAAGCCACCAGCACGGCTGGTGGTCATGACTTATCGCAAGTTTCGCATTTGTAAAACAAATGCATAGGAATATGCCCACACCCCACTATAATTTCTCCGATAAGGACATCACGCTTTCGGCGGAGCTCCTTTTTTAGTGATATGCCGACGGGGTCGGCGTGGTATTTTCGCTTTGCGAAAGTGATATTGCTCGGATATGCCTCGCAGTGTTATTTTCGCTTTGCGAAAGTGGGGAGGCGGAGCTCCTTTTTTGATGTTTTTTTAATCATTCTATCATAATAGGCAGGGAGTGAAAATATAATGCAATAGGGAGTTTTGTTCTGAAATCATTTTTGGAGGGTTTTTATGTTCATTTATTCATTTCGCGCGTCGTCGCTTAAATTTCTCGGTATTATTTCGGTAACATTGGTAGCGTTGATCGCGATCGTCGTGTTTGTTCCCGTGTACGCTGACGGCGCGGCGAGCGCGGGGAAGGTGACTTTCACCGAGTCAAGCGATATTTCTTACGACGGGGTCAAGAGTGTTGGTGACGCGATGGAATTTCTCGCGCAGTTCGACTGGACGGTCAACGGCACGACCGCCGAGGTGCAAAAGGTGACTATTCCCGCCGAATTCGACAAGATATTCGCGTCGTACAACGAAATTCAGAAGGCGCAGGGGCTCGATCTTTCCAAGTACAAGAAGAAGGAGCTGACGCGCTACACCTTTGAGGTCACTAATTACGAGGGGTACGAGGGCAAGGTCTACGCTAACGTGTTGGTCTATCGCAACAAGGTCGTGGGCGGCGATATTTGCTCGGCTGACGTGAGTGGGTTTGTTCACGGGTTTGATGGGAAGTAAACGCAAGGCGTAGTAGTGAAGCGGATTTACCGATGTTTTGATAACGCAAAGCGTAGGTTTCGTTATTTATGCTCACGCGTGTATAATGATAAAAGCTGTAGCGTATTCTACTCATCCACCGCCGGCGCGGTCCCCCTTCTCTCACAAGAGAAGGCTTTAGTGGAGCGAATTTTGAACAATAAAAAACCGCAGATTTTCTGCGGTTTTTTAGATTTTATTTCGCGTAGGCGTTGTAGATGGTCGCCATATCGTATATTGCGTCGTTTGAGGTCGGCGCGTTGGCGGTGACGAGCACGTATTTGTGTCCGTTATCGCCCTCGGCAAAGGACACCAGACAATATCCGCTGTCCGATCCCGTCCAGCCCGATTTTGCTCCAAGCACCTCAACGGTAGTGAACTTCGGCTTGAGATTGTCAAACTTGGTTGCGAGGGTTGCGTGGTAGAGGGTATAGGTGTAGCCGTCGTTTCTGAAATCTGCCGACAATACGTAGGACTTTGCCGCGAGAATATTTGCGCAGAAGGTGTTTTTCATCGCGTATTCCATTATCATCGCGATCTCCTTGCAGGTGGAGAAGTGGCTTTCGCTGTGGAGTCCCGTGCAGTTGGTGAAATTGGTCTTGGTCAGTCCCATCTCCGCTGCCTTTTGGTTCATCAGCTTGACGAATTCTTTTTCGCTGCCCGCTATGTAATTGGCAAGCTCGATGCAGGCAACTCCGTCGGATTGGAGTATCGTTGCGTAAAGCAGCTCGCGGACGGTCAGCTTTTCGCCTGCCTTGAAGCCGTAACCCGAAGCGCCCTCCTTTGCCATCGCCTTTACGACGCTTTCGGATATCGTTATAACGTCGTCCATAGAGCTTTCGTAGGGGAGGTTTTCTATCGCGACGAGAAGCGTCATTACTTTAGTCATCGACGCGGGGTAGATGAGCTGATTGTATTTTCTTGATGCGATCACCTTGTTATCGGTCACGTCGATCAGTAGGGCGAAGTCGGAGCTTATTTCGCCCGAGCCGATAATAATGCTCGCGTTGTCGTCGTATTCGGGCTCGGTCACGCTTATCTCCTGCTTGAAGGGATAGGTCGCGTCGGTCGATGCCATGATGCCGCCATCGTTTTTGTCGCCTGCGTTGCCGTTTTTGTTCGTCAGGCAAAATACCGTCAGGTAGGTTCCGGTGACGAGCAGGATCACCAAGATCGCCGCAATGATCGCCGTCGTCAAGGTCAGAAGATCTTCGCCAAGCGAGGTCTTTTCCTTATTATTTAAAAGGTTCATCGTAATAGATCCTTTCTTGTTTCAATACCCTTATATTCTATCACATTATTGACTTTTTGTCAACAGCAAAGCAAAATTAAAGAGACGCCGAAAATCGACGTCCCTTTAATTTATTCTCTCCGAAATATCAGAGAATAAGATACATTGCAAGAACGAGTACTACGAATACTGCGGAAACTACCGCGGTTGCGATAGTGAGAACCTTGTTCTTGTCTGCTCCCTTAGTTTTACCGTAGAAGGTGTCTGCGCCTCCTGCGATAGTGCCCGAAAGCTTGCCGTCGTTGTCAGACTGCAAAAGAACGAGAACTACGAGTGCTACGGCGAGAACCAACAGAATAATACCGAAAATCAAACCCAGATCCATTTTTTTCGACCTCCTTTATATCGTGATAGATGATATATTATCAAAATTAACCTGCTTTGCGGTCATACGCACAATATTATAGCATACTTTTTTTGAAATTGCAATAGGAAATTGCAAAAAAGTCAAAAAAATCTTCTTGGGGGCTGTGTTTGAGCCTTATAAGTCCTAAAACATCGCCATTTTAAAACTCGAACCGTCTGTTTTTTTCAAACTATCCTTATTAAAGGTTTTGGGGGAGGTGCGGAACCACTTTTTGCCTAAAAAGCGGTTCCGCGTACGTAGCTTTATTTACTCACCGTGGGGAGTGCGCGGCTTTTTGCGTAGAGCTCGGCGTAGGAGCCTTTTTCGCAGATCACGAGCAGCTTGGGGCAATAGTCGAATGCGCCGTAGTCTATCAGGGTGACGGAGGAGGGAATGATTATCTCGGTCAGGGCGGTGCAGCTGTTGAAGGCGAACCAGTCTATGTGGGTCACACCTTGAGGAATCGTGACCTTCTTTACGGCGGTCCCCGAGAATGCGCCCTCGCCGATGCTGGTGACGGGGAGTCCGTCGATCGATGCGGGAATAGTG
>CAZQLJ010000212.1:0-3108 GCA_964594085.1 uncultured Clostridium sp. | reverse complement strand
AAGCACCGAAATATGATATTTCGGTGCTTTTAAATATTTTCAATTAAACTCCGACTTAATACTTCTTCCAAAAAGGCTATCTATCGCATCTCGGCAGCTTTTGCCCTCGTAAATGGCTTCGTAGACCTCGCGGCAAATGGGCATCTCAACCGAATATCTTTCGGAAAGATCCATAAGTGCCTTGACCGTGTAATATCCCTCCGCCAGCTTACCGAATGGCTCGCCCTTGGCGAATTTTTCTCCAAACTCGCGATTGTGACTGAATTTTGAGAACACCGTGGCCTCGTAATCTCCGAGGTGACAAAGACCGTAAGCCGAAAGCTGATTTCCACCCATGGCCGAGATAAGCCTCGCGACCTCGTGCGTTCCTCTGGACATCAGCGCGCCCTTAAGGGTAGAAAGACCGCTGCCGTCAAGCATTCCTGCGGCAATACCGATAACGTTTTTCGCCGCCGCACCGATCTCGTTTCCGATCATATCCTCGCCGTAGTAAAACCTTATCAGCTCGCTCGAAAACGAATCGACAAGTAGGTGTTTTGTCTGCTCGTCCTCGCTGTCGATAACCATACAATTCGGAATTCCCGCGTAAAACTCCTGAACGTGACCGGGGCCGAGCCAAACGGCGATCTTGTTCGAGGGATCAACGTTTGCCTTGGCTATCTCGGAGAGTCTGCGTCCCGTAGAGATCTCAATACCCTTCATGCAAAGCACGAAGATCTTATTTTTTAGCTCAAGGGGCGCAAGCTCGCGCAAAAACGAATCGAGAGATTGCGAATTTATCGAAATAATGATAACGTCAGCATGCTCAAAGCAAGCAAGATCTGTAGAAACCTCCACCGATTCGGGCAGAATGAGAAGATCGTTTCTTCGCTCTTTCAAAAATCTCTGAATATGCTTGGATTCGGGACGACCGTAAAGAGTTACGGGAAATTTTTTCTTTTCGGCGAGATACCAGGTAATAAGAGATCCCCAGCGTCCGCAGCCGGCAACACAAATTTTCATATAGTAAGCAAAGCCTTTCATTTTAACTTGCAAAACTAATTTATTAGCCTGCATTGACAAAAACAACTAAAAATGATACAATATTAAGTGTCTTCGCTATATTATAGCTTATATTTGATCAAAAGTCAAGTGACTGAAAAATGAAATAAAATAAACTCTGCGATAAAGGAACGAAAATGATAGCAATAAGCGTAAATGACCTGACCCTTCGCTTCGGCACGACGACGATACTTGAAAAGATATCCTTTTCACTCGAAGAAAACGACAAGCTCGGTATCATCGGCGCGAACGGAAGCGGCAAGACCTCGCTTTTCAAGCTGATAACGGGTGAATACGAGGCAGAAGAGGGAGAAATTTATATATCCAAGGGAAAGACCGTCGGCATACTTTCGCAGTACGGTGCTTTCTCCGAGGCAGATGCCTCGGAGGGTACGACGGCGCTTGAGCACATGTACGCCGCCTTCCCCGCACTGCTCGCAGCGGAAAAGCGACTCTCGGAGCTTGAGATATTGCTCTCCGACCATACCGACGCAAAGCATACCATATATACCAATGAATATATGTCGCTCAACGATAAATTTATTCGCGACGGAGGGCTTGAATTCAGAGGCAGGTGCCGTTCAATTCTACAGAAGCTCGGCTTTGACGACGATCAGATAAATATGAATGTCTCGCTGCTCTCGGGAGGACAAAGAACACGCCTTGCCCTTGCGATCGAGCTTTGTCAGGAGCCCGATATACTGATGCTCGACGAGCCGACCAACCACCTTGACATCGAAACGCTCGGCTGGCTTGAAAACTATCTTTCGCAGTACAAGAAGTGCGTAATGATAATCTCCCACGACCGTTATTTCCTCGACCGTATAACAAACAAGACCCTCGCCATCGAGCATCACCGTGCCAAGCTCTATAACGGAAATTACACCAAGAGCATGGAGCAAAGAAAGATCGACCGTGAAATATACGAAAAGCATTATAAAAATCAGCAAAAGGAGATCGCAAGACAGGAAGCGTATATTGCCCAACAGCGTCAATGGAATCGCGAGAGGAATATAATTGCCGCCGAGTCTCGCCAGAAATTGCTCGACAAAATGGAGAAGCTCGAAGCCCCCGAAACAGAGCAGAGAGCGATCCGAATGAAATTCACCTCCGCCATCGCAAGCGGAAACGACGTGCTTGACGTCAAAGGACTTGCAATGGGCTTTGGAAATAAGCGCCTGTTCGCCGACCTCAATTTTCTCGTCAAAAGAAACGACCGCCTGCTGATCATCGGACCTAACGGTTGCGGCAAATCCACACTGATAAAGCTGATGATGAAAAAGCTGACCGCCACAGCGGGAAGGATCGAGGAGGGATATAACGTCGAGATCGGATATTACGATCAGGAGAACCAAAATCTCGCCCCCGACAAGACCGTGATCGACGAGCTTTGGGATCACTACCCCACCCTTCCCGAGCAAAAAATACGATCAACTCTCGCTTGGTTTAATTTCTTTGGCGAGGACGTTTTCAAGACCGTAAAAATGCTTTCGGGAGGAGAAAGAGCACGTCTGACCCTCTCCAAGCTTATACTTTCCAAGATGAATCTGCTGATCCTCGACGAGCCGACCAACCATCTTGATATCGACTCGCGTGAAGCACTCGAATCCGCGCTCGAGGATTTTGACGGCACGATAATCGCCGTGTCGCATGACCGTTATTTCATCGAAAAATTAGCAAACCGCATAATCGAGCTCAAGCCCGACGGATACGTCGACGGCGATATGTTCGACTATCAGATAACGAGATCGGGAGAAGCCTACACCGAATTCCGTGAATTCACCTCGGCAAGAAAAGAAAGAATGACATCCGTCGAAGCCCCGCAAGCGCAAAAGACAACTGCGCCAAGTGGTAAGGAGCAGTATCTCAAAGCCAAGCAGGAGGCATCCGAGGCAAGAAAAAAGGCAACACGCATTGCAAGATTAACCGCCGAAATGGAAAAGCTCGAAGCCGAAATTGACGAGATAACCGAGCAAATGAACGGAGAAGCCGCTACCGACTACAAAAAGGTCGCCGAGCTTGACACACGCAAAACCGAGCTCGAGGAGCGCCTCCTCGAAATATACG
>CAZQLJ010000211.1:0-3112 GCA_964594085.1 uncultured Clostridium sp. | reverse complement strand
GCCTTGGTGAACTGGCTCTTCTTGTGAGCAGCGGCGTTCTTGTGGATAATGCCCTTGGATGCGGCTACGTCGATCTTCTTAGTAGCAGACTTGTATGCAACCTGTGCGCTTGCAACGTCACCGGATGCTACAGCAGCGTAGAACTTCTTGATCTCGGTCTTCATAGCGGACTTGAACATCTTGTTCTGAAGGGTCTTCTTCTTGATGACCAATACGCGCTTTTTTGCGGATTTAATGTTCGGCATTTTCTCAACCTCCATGTAAATTTTACATTTAATGCACGGATCGCCCTCCGTCTGAGAGGGTACATCGGGCATACCGCCGCATACCCATATATAATATCACATTTTTTTCGCAAATGCAAGTGTTTTTTTGATTTTTTTCAAAAAAATTTAATTTTGTGTATTATTGCTAAAATTTCTCATTATCGCGGCGGATATTTCCGACAAAACTGCACTTGCAGTCACCGAATATTCGCCAAAATTCTCTGCCGCGAGGTCACCCGCGAGTCCGTGAAGATACGCGCCCACCGTAGCGCACTCGAAAGCGTCGGCCTCAGAGCCTTCTCTTGAGGTTTTTGCCAAAAGCGCGCCGATAATGCCCGCAAGCAGATCTCCCATACCTGCGCTTGCCATTCCCGCGTTTCCGCTTTGGTTGAGGTAGACTCTCTCTCCGTCGCTAATAACGGTATGATGATCCTTTAAAAGACAGACTATTCTGTGCTTTTCAGCAAAGCTTTTCGCACATTTTGAGGTGTCGGACAGTATCTCGCCGATATGCTCGCCGCAAAGCCGCGACATCTCGCCCGGGTGGGGTGTGATAACGGTCTGTGCTCTCTGCTTTTCGTCAAGTAAACTCCAAAGCGTTTCGTCCTCGGAGATTATATTGAGCGCATCGGCATCGATCAAAATCGGACAGGTCGCACTTGACAAAGCAACCCTTACAAGCGCTCTTGCAAGCTCGCTTTTCCCAAGTCCACAGCCGATAACGATCGCATCCGAGCGAGAAATCGCCTCGGTCAATCGTGCCGTTACCGCATCAGGTTGCTCCTCATATCCGTAAAGCGAAAAGACCGCCTCGGGCACAAGTGTCGCAAGCGAAGAATAATTCTCCCTCGGTGTAAATATTTCAACTATTCCAGCGCCCGTGCGATATGCTGCCGCCGCGGAAAAATAAGCCGCGCCGCACATCGAAGTTCCTTGCGCGTTATACGAGCCGCAAACTACGAGCAATCTGCCCATATCGCCCTTATTTGTTCTGTCGGGCAGCTTTGCAAACAAATCCTTCACTCTGATCACCGTCGCTTTCTCGGTCCCAAGCCGCAAGATTGCACTCTGACCGTTCTTCTACACGACAATTTTAACATTTATATAAGAAAATGTCAAGATAAAAAAGTTTTGAGAAATAGAATGAGCAACATCTGTCATAAAATAGATATAAAATCTTCTGCGGAGGTATTTATGGACACCGAATACAGACGTGCGGCGAATATTACCGTGATCGTTGCGGGAATTCTAATATTTTTCTGGCTGTTTTTCAAATACGCGTTATCAATAGCAATGCCCTTTCTTCTGGCGGCTCTGATCGCCGTGATCATCTCACCCCTCGCCGCTTGGGTATCTAAAAAGACTCACGCATCGCCGAAATTCGTCTCGGCTTTTCTCGTGATCCTCTTTTTCGGGGTAATCGCTACGCTTTTGTCGCTTGCGATCTCAAGACTTGTCTCGGAGATCGGCAATCTTATCGACAAGCTCTCTGCCGACCCCGAGATGATCAGCCGATTTTTTGAGGATCTCGGCAGAAAATTCGGTCCGATCGGAGAAAAGTTCGGGTTTATCAGAAGCTTTTTTGAGTCGGAGCAGATGCAACAGCTCGGCCTCGATCTTGACGAGCTTATGCTTGACGTACTCGGCAAGCTGATGGGCTCTTTGACAAGTGCCCTCCCCTCCGCCGCGGTCGGTCTTGTAGCTAAAATTCCCGAGATAATACTGACGGTCGCGGTACTTTTGATCTCTGCCTTTTATTTTTGCACCGACCGAGAAAGGATCGGAAAAGGGTTTTCGTCGTTTTTCCCCGATGCTATGCGCTCAAAGCTCCCCGAAACAAAAAAGAAGATAACCCGTACGCTTACGAGCTATCTTAAGGCATATCTTCTTATTATGCTTCTCACCTTTTGCGAAATGTTCATCGGACTTTCTCTGCTCGGTGTCAACTACGCGCTCCTTTTGAGCGTCGTTATCGCGATCGTCGACATCCTGCCCATTTTGGGCACGGGAACGATACTGATCCCCTGGGCTCTGTTCTCCTTCGCCACGTCAAATTCCAAGCTCGGCATAGGACTTCTGATCCTTTACGCCGCAGTATCGATAATAAGACAGCTGATCGAGCCGAAAATCGTGGGCGACTCGCTCGGCATACACCCTTTAGCAACGCTTGCTTCAATATACGTCGGAATAAAGCTGCTCGGCTTTGGCGGCATTTTTATCGGCCCGATCATTGCCCTATCACTAAAAAGCTTCATGAAAACCGAATCATAATCTTAATCTTCAATCTTCATTTTTTCAATCTCGACACGGCTTTCCATCGTCTCCACCCTTTTCCCCCCCCTTTTTTGAAAGTTTTTGGACGGGAGCGGGGGTTTTTGGGGGATAGAGGGAACCTTTTTCCCAAAAAGGTTCCCTCTCTCCCCCTATATCTCCATCATCAACTCAACAGTGCGCGGTCGCTTGCGAATTCGGCTCCGCTTGCCTTGGAGAAGGCAGCGAGGAGCGACTCGACGGTGAGCTTTTTCTTCTCCTCACCGCTGACGTCGATGATTATTTTACCCGCATTCATCATAATGAGTCGGTTTCCGTGGGCTATGGCATCGCGCATATTATGAGTTACCATAAGCGCGGTAAGATTGTTTTCATTAATGAGCTTATCGGTTATTTCAAGAACCTTTGCCGCGGTCTTGGGGTCAAGCGCGGCGGTATGCTCGTCAAGAAGCAGAAGCTTCGGCTTTTTCATAGTGGCCATAAGCAGAGTGACTGCCTGACGCTGTCCGCCCGAAAGCAGACCCATTTTGGTGGAGAGTCTGTCCTCAAGACCGAGGTCAAGCTGGGCAAGAGCC
>CAZQLJ010000210.1:0-3122 GCA_964594085.1 uncultured Clostridium sp. | reverse complement strand
TATACCATAAAACCCGCCGTAAATCAAGAAATTTACGACGGGTTTTGAATATTTTATAGATTTGTGGGAATAATACTAATTTTTCTTTCTACACAACGGGCAATATGCTCTAGCCAGCAAATGATCGGCTCGTATGTTCCATTCGTAACCACATTCATTGCAGTGAGCCGTGAGTTTTTCTTTTGCCCCATTGTATGCAAGCACACTCACTTTTCCTGCGGAATTTTCTTTGATTTTTTCAAAGTATTTTTGTGAGCGGTTGATTTGCTTTTCTTCAGCACTAAGTGCAGAAGTTTTAGGTTTCCTCTCCGCTTTGGGTGTGGTAGGTGGATTGCAGTGCGGACATTCTGACCGTTTTAACATTGCATTATACGATTTGGAAAAAGTATTCCCACACACCTGACATCGAAGTGTAACCTTTGAATATGAATCAATATACTCAACAACATCTATCTGCTTATTTGTTATTCTATTCTTAAAGTTTTCAATTCTGCTCTCTACGGAATTGAGAGGTAATGAGTTATCTTTTTCAAATTTAACTTTTGAAATAATAAAAGTCATTTTCTTTTTCTTTATAGACCACTCAATTTGCATTATATAACAATCACGACCGTTAGCCTCATAAAATAGTTGATCGCCCATCTTATCAAAATCAACAATTCCATAGGTTTTGATCTCTAATACAGCAGTGTCACTTGATAAATCACACAATGCAAGAACGTTTTTATCTTGATGCACCACCAACTCTTGCGATAGAATGTGTTTGTCTTTAAATATGGACTTTTTTATGTAATCCACAAGGGGAACAATTTCTGCTTTTAAGAGCAATATGAATTTATTGAGTTCATCTGCAAGTTCCTTGTCCTTGTTTTCCACTGCACTAACTGTTCCGTCAGAGTTGAAATTCATATATATTTCGTCATAAGGCGAGGGCAATTTTCCTATGTATTTTAACTTGCTTTTATTTTGAATAAGAAAAGCAGATGAATCAACTTTTTCGGCATCAAGCATTGTATTTATCAAATGTTCAATGGTCATCCCATTGAAATTTGTAGGAAACTTTTTGATTTTGCGACTTACCACTTCAAACTTTTTTACTACTCTTGAACTACACTTGAAACGAGGTAAGTTCTGTGTATGATATTTGAAGTTAGGGTATGTTGCCAAATAACTTGCCGGGACAATATAGTCCTCGTTAAATTCAAAGACTTTATCGTGAGTGATGAGCAACCTGTTGTTGTCCATTTTTTTGAAAAGTTCCCATTCCAACAAGCAGTCGTTAGCACCCGTGTGAAGATCTTGAACATTATCTATCCCATACAAGCAGCACAGATTATCTTTCGTAATATTTCCGCCTGAAAAGCGAGAAGAAATAATGTTCCTCTTGAAGTTAAAAAAATGCAGCTTTTCATAACCGCACAACCTTTTGCGCTTAAAATAATTTTTTATGAATTTTTCATCAATGCTACCATAGGTAAGAATAGTTCTATTACACAAATCGAATTCATCAATAAGTGCATCAACTTCATCTTGGTTAAGCGGAGTGGCTTTCTTAAGATCCTTCTTTGTGATTCCATTAATATGTGTCGTATAAACATCCCTATTTAATTCCAAAGGCAAAAATCTGTTATACATTTTTTGAGTATCTGGTTGATAAATAGAAATGGAGAGCAGATCATCTCTCAAAGAGGATAAGCCATTTGTTTCCACGTCTAAAACAACATATTTTTCAGCAAGTACCGACATCTTTTTTCTCCCAACCAATAATCATAATCATTTTTTCGTTGAACGATTCTTATACACCTTATAACACACATAGATCAGTAGCACAACAGCAGAGATAACAATTAAAATCTGTATCAATTTTATCACTTTAGTAAGTATCGCAAAGAATATAAGTGCCGGTAGAACCCCAACTTCAGCTTCATAGCGACGCCTATTTTTTCTGTATTGTCGATAGTTCTCATAAGAGTTGTAAGACCGCATTTTAATCTATCCTATCTCTTAGAAAAGCCTGTATCTGTGCCGCCCTGACATTTTGGGCATTTCTTTTGAAATATATCTGTTCCATTAGCAAAATACTCATAGCCGCAACCCGGCTCCAAACAACGCATCATATATAATTTTTGCATATGATCCGTTCCATCTATTTCCGTTTTGCCTGTGTTCATTTGGTTTTTACGATTGACGTAGCCTTTATCCGTAGGTTGCAATTTCAAAAAATCATCCTTGTATTTCATAACTTCATCCTCGATATAATCCCACAAAGAAACAATATTGTTTTCATCCACAACAAATACTTTGCCGTGTGATTTTTCGCCGTCAAATTTCATTTGCGCAAAATTAGAAGCAAAAGTAGATACATAGACATCAAAATGTGAATCTTCATCGCTACAACGCAACATCAAATTATCATAATCAACTAAGTCTAACTCGGAAGATAATTGCAAAAATGCACGTAAAATTTTGTAATTGATTTGTGTTGACCTATTTGCCCATTTAGCAATTTTGTTTAATGCTTTCCCATAGAAAGACCCCTCATTAACTTGTTGCTTTTGGGGAGCGGAAGTTGAACCAACAGTAGGCGTATATGCGTTAGCTTCTTTCGAAAAACTCTCCATAAAATATCTTTTCATAAATGCTTCACATACATCGTTAGCTGATTCGTTATTTAACTGTAGAGCCATATTAAAACGAAGCAAAATGTTTTCATCAATCTCTAATGTGATTTGTTTTTTCATAAATATCATCCTCCTGACGATATTTATTATAGCAAAGTAAAATGAGTTTGTCAATACTCATTTTACTCATTATATAAAATTAACAAAAATAAATAGCAGCAGAGAGGTGTTAATCTCCCTGCCGCCGTACTTCGGTTAGTTATAGATTATATCGCTATTTACGATTTCTGTGGCTCTGCTGCGGATGTTATTCATCCGAGAAACCCACTCTATTTGATTTTCCGCCTTGAGTTGTTCAGTCACACCCTCACGTTCTGCCATCTGTTTTACGAGCCGAAAAAGCATATCTTCAGCCTGCTTGTCGATGTCAGCAAGGTAGCTGTTTAACTTGCCACTTGTCAGAAGATTATAACATCGCCGGTCGTAATATCGATCTTCATC
>CAZQLJ010000209.1:3036-3136 GCA_964594085.1 uncultured Clostridium sp. | reverse complement strand
AAATCTGTTGTCACTGACTTCGGTGGTCCGAATCCACCATCCCCCACCAAAAAAGAGGATAGGCAATTCGCCTATCCTCTTTTTTGCTGAGGTCTGGTGG
>CAZQLJ010000209.1:0-2936 GCA_964594085.1 uncultured Clostridium sp. | reverse complement strand
TCGCTCGGTCCACTACGCCAAATTCGCTTGCGAATTTGTGCATGGGTCCTGAATCCACCACTTCACTATTGCATAAGCTTTATGCCTATGTGCTTTTTTGCTGTGTGATGGCGGTCGCTCGGTCCACTACGCCAAATTCGCTTGCGAATTTGTGCATGGGTCCTGAATCATACGCATCCGCTTCGCGTCTGCTTCCCGAGTTTTGCCAATCAAGCTTGGCAAAACGTCGCACCATCCCCCACACAACGTTCCTTGACAAGCGAGCGAATTTATGCTACAATAAAAGCACACTAAAAGCAAAGGACGGTGATATCTTGAAGCACGAGGAATACAAGCGAATATGCGAGCGATCCGACTCCGCGATCCTGTTCATCCACGGAATAGTCGGCACTCCCAATCACTTTCTGAAGCTGCTCCCCATGGTTCCCGACTCTGTCTCGGTCTATAATATGCTTTTGGACGGTCACGGCAAAACTGCCAAGGATTTTTCGCGCACATCGATGAAGAAGTGGATCGCGCAGGTCGAAACCGCCGTCAACGAATTGGCAAAAAGCCACCGCAAAATATATATAGTCGGTCATTCTATGGGCACTCTGCTTGCAATCGAGCAGGCGATCAAAAACGAAAGCATCGCCGCACTGTTTCTGATGAACGTGCCCTTGAAAATACGATTAAGAGCCAAATGGTTTGCGACCACTATGAAGATACATTTCGACCGAATCAAGCCCGACGATCACGTCGCTCTCGCGGCAAAAAGCTGCTACGGCATTGAGAACGACCGCAATATATTCCACTATTTCGGTTGGATACCGAGAATTTTCGAGCTGTTTTCAAAGATCCGTCAGATACGAAGGAGCCTGTGCGATCTAAAAATTCCGTGCATAGCATATCAGGCTCACAACGACGAGCTTGTGGCAAAGAGCTCGATCAAGCTGTTGAAGCAAAATCCGCACGTATCGGTCGGCGAGCTTACGGGCTCGGGGCATTATTATCACGACGAAGCCGATTTCAAAAAGCTCTCCGAGAGCTTTCGCTCGTTTGTTGATAGCATTCTCAAGGATCAATGACTAAAAAGGAGTTACAGTTATGAATTTAAAAAACAAAACCATCCTATTCTTAGGCTCATCCGTAACCTACGGCTCTGCCGCAGGCGGCGTTTCCTTTGCCGACCTGATGGCTGAGGAGTGCGGCATAACGTGTGTCAAGGAGGCGGTCTCGGGCACGACTCTGGCAGACCTCGACGAAAGCTCCTACGTCGCTCGACTTAAGACCGTCGATAAAAACCTCCCCGCAGACCTCTTTATCTGTCAGCTCTCCACCAACGACGCGGCGAGAAATATCGATCTTTGCGAGATCGAAAAAGCGATCCGCGCCATAATCGAATACGCACAGCGAACCTTCGACTGCCCCGTCGTATTCTACACGGGCACGTATTACGAAAGCGAGCCGTACGCAAAAATGATCGACCTGCTCTACACCTTGAAAAAAGAGTATGATTTCTACATCCTCGACCTTTATCACGACGAGGAAATGCTGTCGGTCACTAAGGAAGACTACGCGCGCTATATGAGCGACCCGATCCACCCCAATCTTATCGGATACAAGGAATGGTGGACGCCGAAATTCATCGAATTTTGCGAGCAGCTGCCTTGATTTTATATGCCTGAAACGGCGGAGAGCCTCAACCTTCGCCGTTTTTGTGTTTACAATTCAAAAAATATGCCCCTAAAACAGACAAAATATCCCCAATCCCTTGACAAAGCGGGAAAAATGTGATATACTGACAAAAAAGATGATAGAGGCGCATCAGAACAAGAGTATTTGCCGTGAAAAAGCCCGCGCAGGTGTTGTGGCAATGAAAGGGTTCGGTGCCGAAGATCTCCCACGGCGCAAAGGAGTTCTGGCAACTCGGATAATATCCGTTTTGCTGTCGCAAATATGCGGAGTGCTATCTGTTCGATGTCAATTCGATGAGGATAGCCGTGTAAACGGCTGTTTTTTATTGAAAAGCGCGCGAGTGGAGGCACGGTCCTCTGCTTTTTTATTGCAAACACGTACAGTATTGGAGGTATAAATAAATGAAAAAAACAGTATTCACAGGCGCGGCGACCGCCATAATCACTCCCTTCAAAAACGGACAGATCGACTACGAAAGCTTTGAAAAGCTCATAAATTGGCAGGTCGACGAGGGCATCGACGCTATCGTCGTCTGCGGAACGACGGGAGAAGCGAGCACGCTGACCGACGACGAGCACAGAGACGCGATCAAATTCGCCGTCGACACCGTCGCGGGCAGAGTTCCCGTTATCGCGGGAACGGGCTCGAACGACACCGCTTACGCGATCGAGCTGACCCAGCACGCGTGCGACGCAGGCGCGGACGCAGTCCTCGTGGTCACTCCCTACTATAACAAGGCTACACAGAACGGTCTTATAAAAATGTTCACCGAGATCGCCGACGCTTCGACCAAGCCCGTGATTCTCTATAACGTGCCCTCGCGTACGGGCTGCAATATTCTCCCCGCAACCGCCGCGAAGCTCGCAGATCATCCGAATATCGTGGCGATCAAAGAGGCAAGCGGCAATATCTCGCAGATCGCGGAGCTTGCGCACCTCGTCGGTGATAAAATGGATATCTATTCGGGTAACGACGATCAGATCGTTCCGATCCTCTCGCTCGGCGGTAAGGGTGTTATCTCGGTTCTCTCAAACCCTATGCCCCGCGCCACAAGTAAGCTCTGCCACGACTTCTTCGACGGCAATCTCGCCGAAAGCCTCAAGGCTCAGCTCGAACTCCTGCCCCTCGTCAATGCCCTCTTCTGCGAGGTCAATCCCATTCCCGTTAAGGCGGCTATGTCCCTTATGGGCTTCTGCGAAAATTCCCTTCGCTCCCCTCTCTATGAAATGGAGCCCGAGCACGAAGCTAAATTGGCAGGG
>CAZQLJ010000208.1:0-3139 GCA_964594085.1 uncultured Clostridium sp. | reverse complement strand
TGTTGTCCCCCACACAAGGGCAGGTTGCTCACGCGTTACTCACCCGTCCGCCACTAACTCAGCCCCGAAGGGCCTCGTCCGTTCGACTTGAATGTGTTATGCACGCCGCCAGCGTTCATCCTGAGCCAGGATCAAACTCTCAAACAATTTGTATATCTTCTGCATTAGCAGTTAGATTCTTTGTCTGAGCTATTTATTCTAGCTTCTTTTACTTTTTAGAGTTGTGTTACTCTTTGTTTTTTGACAGATCTGTATTTCGCACTTGCTTTTTTGCTTTGTACTTCTATCTTTTGTTGTTCAATTGTCAAGCTTCAATTTCGCGCCCCCTTTTTGCGAGCGCTTGTCTATTATATCACAGCCTTTGAGGTTTGTCAATAGGTTTTTTGAAAAAATTTTTATTTTTTTCGCTTTTGTCACTTTTGCCCTTTATTTTCTCAATATTTGGCGCTTTATTAGTGAATTTGCATCTTTTCCTCACATGCCCTTTTAATTTCTTACCTTTTTAATTATAATATGTATTATATCACCAAATACGGCCTTGTATTTTAGTGCAGAATGCCAGACCGAAAACCAATATAGCAACATTTGTCCTGTTTTTGCCCATAATTGTCTTGAAACATATACAAAAACGTCTTATAATAGCATTAAGAGGGGATAAAATTCCTTCAATATGTACAATCCAGGAGGAGATAATATGTCTTTACCGATAGCAGTACAGGTCTATTCAGTCAGAGATGATGCGGCTGCCGACCTTTACAACACGCTCAAGCAGATAAAAGAAATGGGATACGACGGTGTTGAATTCGCAGGGCTTTGCGGTCATGCTCCCGCCGAAGTCAAGAAATGGTGCGAGGAATTAGGTCTCGTTCCGATATCTGCTCACGTTGCATACCACGAGATGCTGATGAATCCCGTGGACGTTATATCGGCTTACGCCGAGGTGGGCTGCAAATACATCGCAATTCCCTACCTGATGCCCGAGCACAGACCCGATCACAAAAACTTCCCTTACGTTGTGAATTTCATGCGCTCTCTCTGCGAGATCGCAAAGTCGTTTGGCATTCAGATGCTTTATCACAATCACGATTTTGAATTTGTCAAGATCGGTGACAAGTACGCTCTTGACATTCTCTACGATACCATTCCCGCGGATCTGCTCCAGACCGAGCTTGACACCTGCTGGGTAAACATTGGCGGCGAAACCCCCGCGGCATACATCAAAAAGTACAGTGGACGTGCTCCCGTAGTTCATCTCAAGGATTTCACGGGTGAAAAGTCTGAAGACATGTACGAGCTCATCGGAATCAAAAGAAAGCCCCCTGTAAAGCCCGAGAGTTTTGAGTTCCGCCCCGTTGGAAGCGGAATGCAGGATATGCCCGCCATTCTCGCCGCGGCGAAGGAATCAGGCTCTGAATGGGTAGTGGTCGAGCAGGACGCTCCCTCTATGGGTCTCACTCCCATGGAGAGCATCAAGAAGAGCGTTGAATATCTGAGATCATTTGACTGGTAATTTGAAAATTCTACATTTATATTATTGGAGGATAAAACAATGGCTGAAAAAATGGATAAAAACCTTGATTACAACGTAAAAAACGACCAGGTTGTTATTGACGCGAGTAAAAAGCTCAGAGTTGGTATTATCGGTTGCGGCTGGATCGCTGATTCTCACATCGCTTGCTACAAGCTTATGCCCGACGTTGAGATCGTTGCAGGCGCAGACCTTATCCCCGGCAAGGCTGAGGCATTCTTTAAGAAGCACGGCGTTGAGGGTGTTAAGACCGACTACGCTTCTCACAAGGAGATGCTTGACGACGAGAGTCTTGCTCTCGACGCGGTATCGATCTGCACATACAACCGTCAGCACGCAGAGCCCGCTATATACGCACTCAAGAAGGGCGTACACGTAATGCTTGAAAAGCCCTTTACCGTCACTCTTGACGAGGCTATTGAGGTTATGAAGGCAGAAAAGGAAAGCGGAAAGATCATTTCGATCGGCTTCCAGCCCAGACTTGACGCCAACATGCAGCAGATCAAGAAGATCGTTGAGTCCGGCGAGCTTGGTCAGATCTACTACATTCAGACCGGTGGTGGTCGCCGCAGAGGTATTCCCACTCCTTTTGGAACCACCTTTATCGAGGATGAGACCGCAGGTCTCGGCGCACTCGCTGACATCGGCTGCTACTCTCTTGATCTCGTTCTGAACGCTATCGGCTATCCCAAGCCTCTGACCGTTTCGGGCTACAAGTCGGCATTCTTCGGCAAGGATCCCAACTACTGCGGTTATCCCGAGGACAAGAAGGCTGAATATGCCGCAAAGTTCGGCGTTGACGACTTTGCTGCCGCATTCGTTCGTCTTGAGGGCGATATTATTCTCGACTTCCGTATAGCTTGGGCGATGAACCTTGACACCTCGGGGGACACGATCATTATGGGTACCAAGGGCAGCCTTCGCGTTCCCTCCACAGAGTGCTGGAACGGAACCTTCTTCAGCCCGATGAAGATATACCACGAGGTTGCAGGTCTCCAGACCGTTACCGAGGTTCCGCTTATTCCTATGGGAACCCAGCCCTCAGATAATCTCTTCTACAAGAAGATACGCTCCTTCCTTGACGCAGTAAAGTACGGTCTTTCCGCACCCGTGCCCACCTCGCAGATCATTTACAATCAGGCGATCCTTGATGGAATCGCGCGTTCTGCAGAGCTCGGCCGTGAGGTTGAGATCGAGATTCCCGAGATCTGATTATAAAGCAAAAATTCCTTTTGGAATATCTACAATCGAGCAAATATAGATCAACTATAAACACCGCCGAGAGCGACCGTTATGGTCGTTCTCGGCGGTGTTTTTCAACGGTCACAACCAATGGTTGAAAAAACTCAAGAATTGGATGTTTGACTATGCATATCGGATATGGTATAATATGATAACGGAGGACGTCCCCGCAACGAAAAAAAGGAGCAAACACTATGAACCTTGGCAATAAAATTCGCGAACTTCGCAGGGCAAGAAATCTTACACAAGAGCAGTTGGCGGCTTCGTTGAACATTTCCGCGCAAGCGGTTTCGAAGTGGGAGATGGAGATTTCCCATAGTTAAAGATACCACTACAAAACCCACGCTTACATTACTTCCAAATAATAAA
>CAZQLJ010000207.1:0-3152 GCA_964594085.1 uncultured Clostridium sp. | reverse complement strand
CTATGATAAATTCAAGGCGATGAGATCGAAGACCTCTGAGGCTGAAATGCTGGGCAACAGAAAAGTCTGCGAAAAATGCGGACATCCAATGCCTAAGGGATCGACGAAATGTCCTCGTTGCACGAGCAAGCTTGAAACTGTAAAGCGCTTATGGGGTATTGTAAAGCCGTATAAATGGTTTGTTTTCATATCGATGATACTGTTTGCGGTTGTAAGCGGATTGAATCTTATAATTCCCGAGATAAACAAGATCATTACGGATGAGTATATTACGAACTCGTCGCCCGAGACTCTGAATCTTTCAAACTACGTTTGGCTGATATTGCTTATGCTGCTATCTCAGGTGGCTCTACGTGCGGTTGGAGTGCTTCGCAGTCACGCATTGATACACGCGAGCAACGATATGATAATCGATATGCGTAATATGCTTTTCGAAAAAATACAACGTTTGTCGATTGAAAAGATATCGAAGAAAACGGCGGGAGCGCTTATGCGCCGAGTTGTAAACGACATTGCTACGATACACACATTTTTAATAAATACGTTGCCGTCGCTCATTGAACAGATAATACTGTTTATAGCTATTGGTATCGTTTTCATAGCGAATGATCTGAGTTTGCTTTTATTGTTGTTGCTTATTCCCGTGCCACTCGTGATGTTTGGATTTAGCTTCTTCTTTAAGAAGATAAATGCGCTTTTCCACAAATGTTGGGGGGCGGGAGCCAAGACAAACTCGGTTTTACACGATATTTTTTCGGGTATTCGCGTTGTAAAATCCTTTGGAATGGAGCATAGAGAGACCGAAAGATTTGAAAAATCAGCGGCGAAGGAAAGAGAACTGCAAATAAAGTCGGATACTTTGTGGTATACGATAATGCCGTTTATGCAGTTCTTCATGTGCTTTGGTGAATTCATAATGTTGTTCTACGTCGGCAATGCGATCTTAGGCGGAGATATGACTATTGGAGATATGTCAAAGTTTTCGCTTTATGCGAGCATGATATACGGACCGCTACGTATGTTTTCACACATGCCCAGACAGATCATAAACTTCTTGACCTCTACTAACAAGGTTTTTGAGATCATAGACGAGCAGGTGGACGTTGACGATGCGGATGACGCTAAAGAGATACAGATCAAGGGCAATATCGATATTAATCACGTGTCGTTTGGATACGATAGCGGCGCGGAGGTGCTGACCAATATTGACCTACATATAAAACCGGGTGAATTTATTGGATTGGTCGGAAAATCGGGCGTTGGAAAATCCACTCTTATCAATCTGATAATGCGAATGTACGATGTTGAGGACGGAAGCATTTGTATTGACGGTGTTGATATAAGAGATATCTCGCAGTCTTCCTTGCGATCTCAGATGGGTGTTGTGCTTCAGGAAACGTTTTTATTTTCGGGAACGATTTATCAGAATATTGCTTATGCAAAGCCCGATGCTACGAGAGAAGAGATAATCGCCGTTTCAAAGCTTGCGGGCTGTCACAGCTTTATTATTAAGCTTCCGGACGGCTACGACACCAAGGTTGGTGAGCGAGGTCATAGCCTTTCGGGTGGAGAGCGACAAAGAATTGCTATTGCTCGTGCACTGCTTCACGATCCAAGGATTCTTATTCTCGACGAGGCGACAGCTTCGCTTGATACCGAGACTGAAAAGCAGATACAAGATGCTCTGCAGCATTTGTCTGCAAACAGAACGACTATTGCTATCGCGCACAGACTTTCAACTCTTCGCAATGCAACCCGACTTGTCGTACTTGATAAGGGTAGGATTGCCGAGGTGGGAACGCACGAGGAGCTTGTTGAGAAAAAGGGCATCTATTATGGGCTTGTTATGGCGCAAAGAGAGATGTCAAAAATGTAATAGGGGCATTTTAAGTTAGCTATGAAATATTACGAGCGTTATGACGACCGTTATAAAAAAATGTACGGCGAAGGAATTGATCGTTGGGGCAACACGTCTGATGACGATGCGCTGATCTCGATACTTGAAAAATGGGTTGAGGACAATGGTCTTTGTGGCAAAAAGGTAATAGATTTTGCTTGCGGAGAGGGAGCTTGCGGAGAGATCCTCTCAAAGCTTGGATGTGTTTATCATGGGGTTGATCTTTCTCCTGCTGCGCTTGAAAAGGCAAGAGAAAGCGTAAAGAATTACGCACAATCAAGAGTAAGCCTTTTGAACATGGTAGAAGAGACTACGGGAGAGCTTTATGATGCCGCGCTTGACTGCATGGGGCTTCATATGCTTGTTACCGACCGCGACAGAAACAAGTATCTTCGCAATGCATTCGAGTCCTTGGTTAACGGAGCGCCGATGCTTTTCGTCAAGGAAATGTACGGAGAAGATTCGTATCGCGGAGCTGTTGATTCGTTTGACGATTGGAAGAAGATCAAAAAAGAGAGCTTTGAAGATCCTAAGCTCTGTTGTGAGGTGAACGGAAGGGAGATCCACTATCCGATTTTGCCGGCAAGGGGCAGAACTCGTGCCGATTACTATGTGGAAATGGAAGCTGTCGGTTTCAAGGTTGAGACTTTTATAGATCTACCCATAAATAGCGCTTGCTCGGCGTGCATATACGTAAGAAAGCCTTAAAATAAGCTTATCCTATCAATAAAAATACAAACTGTCATAAAACAAAAAAACCTCCCATATAATTTAGCGATAACAAATATCGTCTGAATTTGTGGGAGGATTTTTTATGGCAGAGCATTCTATTTATAAGGATATTGCGGAGAGAACGGGCGGTGATATTTATATCGGTGTCGTAGGACCCGTAAGAACGGGTAAATCTACCTTTATCAAGCGATTTATGGAGGCATTGGTGCTTCCCAATATTGCCGAGGGATATTCCAGAGAGAGAGCAAGAGATGAGATGCCGCAAAGTGCGGCGGGCAAGACGGTTATGACTACCGAGCCGAAATTTATTCCCGACGAGGCGGTGCAGATCAGCGTTGATGGATGCTCGAATCTCAAGGTTAAAATGGTGGATTGCGTTGGCTACATCGTGCCCGAGGCGCTTGGTACTATCGAGGACGGTCAGCCGAGAATGGTACGCACGCCATGGAGAGAGGAGCCCATGCCCTTCGTTGAGGCGGCTGAAATGGGCACTCACAAGGTTATAAGCGAGCATTCGACCATC
>CAZQLJ010000206.1:0-3204 GCA_964594085.1 uncultured Clostridium sp. | reverse complement strand
CCCTCCTTTGCAAAAATTTTATTGATTATTCAATTTATTCAATATCAATAAGCGACAAACCGTCAAAATATTCATTTCCAACAAAGCTTATCTCGGCTTCCTTTGCATCCTCGCACTTTTTAAGCGCACCGTATCGATAATGCGACAACAGCTCCGCGGCTTGCTTCTTGACCTCGTCCTCTTCAAGCGGAAGTCTCATAACAACGTAATATCCGTCCTCAAACTCGATCACGTCGCTCGTACCGTAAAGATCAAGCGCAAACGTGGCAGATTCAAACTCCTCGCCCATCTGTCCGACCGTAAAATAAACTCCCGTCCCCGTGATCGAATAGCCCTGAACCATAGGCGCCTTTCCGATGACACTCTTGGTCATATAAGTAAACCTCTCACTGTCACTGCTTATCTCCGCAAGTGCTTTGGCAACCGACTCGGCTGTAGGAAGACTTTTTTCAGCATCCCATATCGTATAGACCTGTCCGTTATAAGTGGTCGTGACGGAGGTCTTGGGATAATAAGCATAGGTTGCCTTTGCCCAATCCTCACTCTCCATTATGTGCTCGGCGAACGCCTCTAATGAGTATTCATCATACTCAATGCCGATCTCGTTCTTTATAAAATGCTCAAGAAGCTTCGATTCAAGGTAATCAACGCGATACATGAGTCTGACAAAACTGTCGGTCAGGTTGTTTTCTGCAAGCCAAGCCTTGTATTCGTCCATATCTCCGTCAAAGGTCGCTTCAACAAATTCCTCCATCTCATCGTTAACGTAATTTTTTACTTTGCGCGAATCGGTCTTGATGTCGTATTCATCACACAATGCGAGAATTATATAGTTGCTCTTGAGATCGTCAAGCACGAGAGCTTCAAGCTGGGCTTCGTATTCAGCCTTGCCTGCATCGTCAAGCGTGTCATATTCGCCAAGTCTGACGTCAAGCGCCTGCTTGTAGAGAAGCGTAACGTAGCGTAGCTCCTCGTATTTGACTTCAAATCCACCACATTCGCCGACTACTCTCGCCTCCTCCTCAGTGCTCTTGATAGGACGGACCGAGGTAAAGTAAGAAACTATCATTATCACGGCAAACACGACCGTGCAAGCTATTCCCGCGATGATGACACCCGCCGCGATCTTCTTCTGTTTAGTCCATTTCGTTTTTTTATTTTCCGTTGCCGATTTTTTTCTCACACTATTGCTGTTTTTAGCCATAATCTTCTCCGAATTTCATAAAATCATCAAATCAGGTCAAAGAACGGTACAATAACCCATTATAATATTTTATTATACAATATCATTGTGAATGTTTTATGAATTGTGCGCCTTTTTTTAATGATATTTCAAAAAAAGACTATGCAAAATTGATTTTTTGTGTTATACTTATCTTGTAATTCACCAAAAAGATCGCGCTGTGCGCAGAACGGAGGCAACAATGAGCTCTGAATACACTATACCACTTCATAAGATCGTTGAAGAATTTGGTCTTGAAAAGGTCATCACCCCCGAAAACTTTAACGAAATATTGATAGACACACCCGAGGTCAATCGCCCGGGTCTTGCCCTTTCGGGATTTTACGAAATATTTGATAATGCAAGATTGAGCATTATCGGCTATGCCGAGCACCGCTATCTCAGCCGACTCGAGCCCGAGGACAGAAAGAAAAAGATAACCGACTACGTAAACGCCAAGCCTCGCGCGATCATATTCACCTCGAGCCTCGATGTCTTTGATGAGTTCAGGGAGTGTGCTGAGAAAAACGAGATCCCCGTTCTTCGAACCAAGGAGACCACCAGCCCGTTTATGGCGGCGATCATCAGCTCGCTCAACACCCACCTTGCTCCCCGCGTAACGCGTCACGGAGTTCTCGTTGAGGTCTACGGCGAGGGTATGCTGATACTCGGCGATAGCGGAGTCGGAAAGAGCGAGACCGCTATCGAGCTTGTCAAGCGCGGCCACAGACTTATCGCGGACGACGCGGTCGAGATCAAAAAGGTGTCGCACAAGACCCTCGTCGGCTCTGCCCCCGAGATCATACGTCACTATATCGAGCTTCGCGGCATCGGAATCGTTGACGTCTGCCGCCTCTTCGGTATGGGCGCGGTCAAGGAGACCGAAAAGATCGACCTCGTTATAAATCTCGAGCCTTGGGTACAAGGCAAAATGTACGACCGCCTCGGCCTCGACGACGAAAAGGTAGAGATACTCGGCAATCAGATCTCTTCTCTGACTATCCCCGTCCAGCCCGGTCGAAACCTCGCAATTATTCTTGAGATCGCCGCGATGAACAACCGCCAGAAGCGTATGGGATATAACACCGCGGAGGAATTCAATAAGAGACTTATGGAGCAGATGGGAGTCTTTGGATGATATTGCTTTCGTGCGCTAAGCTGCCCGAGGGGATAAATAAAAAAGATATCGCCGAGCTCGTAAGAGCAAAGCTGCCAAATGAAGCAAATGCCGAATATATAAATGCGCTCGAGCAAAAGAGCAATGAGCTTTCGGCTTGCGAGAGTCTGTTCGCCTTAAATCTGCTCTGCGATATGATCCCTCAACTGCATCAAAAAGCCGACACTTCTGCTCTGATACTCGCGCGCGGAGAATGCGGCAAGCCGTATTTTTTGAACTCAACGCTGAAATTCAATCTCTCGCATTCCCGCGGCTACGTTGCCTGTGCGGTTTCGGACTCGGATGAGGTAGGCGTTGATATAGAGACTGCCCTGCCGCTACCCGACCGTGCAAAAAAATTGTCCGAAAGATTTTTTGATGATGCCGAAAAAAAAGCGGTCGAGGACGACCCTTCGGTATTTGCTCGCCTTTGGAGCGAAAAGGAGGCAAAATCCAAATTTTTTGGCACAAACCTTGCTGAATTTCTCGAAAACGAGAAAAAAACAGAGTCAAACGGCAAAAAAATGCAAGACATTCAAAATATTTCTCTGCACCGCTTCTCATTATGTAATATCCCCGTACCCCTTTGTACTAAAAAGGTTTTTTCGACAATTTTATTCACTTGTTCGACCTAAAAGCAAGAGGTTTTTGCGAAAACTTGAAATTTTTCAAAAATTTTTTCAACTTTTTTTCAAAAACCTCTTGCATTTTTAAAAAAAGTGTGATATAATAGTCAAGTCGTCAAGATACGGCCCATTGGTCAAGCGGTTAAGACGCTAGCCTCTCACGCTGGAAACTCGGGTTCGATTCCCGGATGGGTCACCAA
>CAZQLJ010000205.1:0-3220 GCA_964594085.1 uncultured Clostridium sp. | reverse complement strand
AAAGACTCCGTTTTTTGCTTAAAATTACTTCTCTTCGAGATAGATAACTATCTTACGGTTGTTCTCAGAACCGATGGAGTTGGTCGAAACGCCCTCGATGTTCTGAATCTCGGAGTGGATGATTCTTCTCTCGTAAGGATTCATAGGCTCGAGCATAACGCTTCTCTTCTGCTTAAGAACCTTATCTGCCATTCTTCTTGCAAGCTCACGAAGTGTATTTTCTCTCTTCGCACGGTAGTTCTCTGCGTCTACGGTGATCTTTACGTAGTCGGGCTTTACGCCGTTAACTCTCTTGTTTGCCGCAAGGTTTGCGAGATACTGGATGCTGTCAAGCGTGTCGCCGTGGTGACCGATGAGCGCACCCGCGCCCTCGCCCGTGATGTCGATAAGCTTGCAGTCCTTATCGGAGCCCTCTACGTCCTTCATTTCAACGGTTACGTCAAGTCCCATGTCCTTGACGAGCTGGTTGATGAAGTCGAGAGCGAAGAGCTCTCCCTTGAAAATGACCTTTGCGGAGATCTTCGCGGGAACCGCGCCGATTCCGAAAAGTCCCTTCTTGGGCTCGTCGATAACGGTATATTCAATGTTTTCCTTGGACGGAACGCCAAGCTCGGCAACAGCCGCCGCAACGGCGTCGTCGATAGTTTTTCCTGTTGTTATAATTTCTTTATTCACGATAATGTCTCCGTTTGTGATCAATGTCAATCTTTTTTATCTTTTTTGCCGAAAAGAGATCTTTTCTTTTTGGGCTCGGTTCTGTTGGAATCATCCTTCAAGGATGCGCCCTCGGTCATGCTGTTTTCGGGAAGCGTAGTCGTCTTTTCTTCTACGACCTCCTCGGTCTTTTCTTCGACCTTGGGAACATAGTTGCCGTGCTCGTCATAGTCCTCGTCGTCGATATGGTGGAGCGAACGGACCTTGCCGACGTTTTCGGATTTCTGGATCTTCTTGGGCTGCTTGCCGAGAAGCTCTCTTTCAGCCGCCTTATAATCCTCTTCTGTGAATACGGGCAGAGGCATGGATTTGCTTAAGATAAACTGCTTTACCATTCCGATCAAGCTCTTGAATACCCAATATATACCGACTGCACCGGGGACGATGAAGGTCATCCATACGCTCATCAAGGGCATAGTGATATCCATCATTTTGTTGGAGCATGCCATCTGCTTGTCGCCGCTGTCCTGACCGGGCTGATAGGTCAGCCTTCTGTTCAGTCTCATGCTGACAAAGTAGGTCACAAAGGTAATAACCGGTATAACGAGCAGCCAATACTGCATGTTGTCTGCGGGAGTAAAGGAAGGCGTTATGCCAAGATTTACAGGTCCGATGTTGAAGTTGAGCGACTGAGCCGCGATCTCCTCGACCTTAGCAAACACTGCCTCTCCGTTTGCGCAGAAGGTCTTTATTCCCTCGAATGCGCCTGCGCCGAGCTCGTTGATCTTGCTGAGCATTTCGATAGAGCCGTTAGTAGAGCTCAATTTCAAGCCCAGACCGCCGTTTTCGGTAGCAGTCGTGATATAAGCGTACAATACGTTCTTGAACTCCGCGGAGCCGCTGAACATATACATAATGGGGTCGATGACCAGCCAGTAAAGGATCATAATGATCGGGAGCTGAATAAGGAGAGGCATACAACCCGACATGGGATTGAAATTCTCTTTCTGATAAAGCTCCTGTATCTCCATAGACATCTTCTGCTGAGTTGCCTGGTCGTTTCTGCCCGCATATTTTTTGCGGATAGCCATTTCCTTGGGGCGAAGCATCGACTGCTTGATGGAATTCTTCTGTTGCTTTACAGAGAAGGGCAACATAAGAAGCTCCATAAGGATCGCGAATATAAACAGCGTCAAAATGTAGCTGTTGGCAGGCATAACGCTCGTTATCCAGCCGAGGAATATTCCGATCCAGGACAGAAGCTTGTTGATAAAGCCCGTGTCAGCAGAGAGGTTGACCTCGGTCTTATCCCAGCCTGCCTCGGGAGTTGCAGTGTTGATGACCGTCTGATTGCCGCATCCCGAAAGAACGACAGCCAAAACCGACACCATTACCAGAAGCAACGCTATTCTGGACAAAATTTTAGTGATTGTTTTTTTCTTGTTCATTACGAATTAGTCCTCTCAATTTGTTTTTTTCTTTTTTGGACTTCTCTTTGCGGTCTTCGTAGGGCAGATCATAATAAAATATAAACATTTTTTCTGCCATATAACCGCTGTCATATACGTTTTCTCTGTTCCGACCGATTTTTTTATTGCGGAATCCCGTTTTCGGAACGGGGTCATATCCTCCCGGACACAAGGGCTGACATCTTGCGATGCGGCCGACCGTCAGGATAAATCCCACAAAAAAGCCACGTTTCTGAAATGCCTCGAGGGCATAGGCTGAGCATGAAGGTGTGAACCTACAGCACGGTCTTCGTTTTAGCGGAGACAGGAATTTACGGTAAAAGCGGACGAGTGCTATACAGATGTATTTCATCTTCGTTCGGTTTTTTTGAGGCTTTCGTCAAACATATCGAGCTTGGAGAATGCATATTTCAATTCCCTTGCTATATCCGCGCTCTTTTTGCCGACTATTTCGGGCTTGGCGCTGATAACTATTAAAAATCCCTTTTTTAAGCTATCCTTATTTATGGCATACGCTGCTCTTATGATGCGCTTTGCGCGATTACGGCGCACTGCTCCTCCCACCTTCTTTGAGACCGAAAGTCCCAGACGGTTTACGAGGATCTTTTGCGGGTGCTCCTTTTTGAGCTTGCCCGCGTGCAGATCCTTGAGGATATACACGCATACGTATCTGCCGAAGAAATGCTTGCCCGAGCGATACGCTTTATTATAAAGATGATGCTCTTTTATTGCAGGAAATTTCATTGACTTACCTCATTTTCGGCTTGTGTTTTGTGCTTGCTTCCGTCGATTTTTTGTTTTTTCTTTGCCGAGAGGCTCTCGGCGATCTTGATTTTTCTCTAACGCTAAAAACCCCGATGGCCATACATACAAGATCCTCTTGAAATGAAACGGTCATCGGCGGTTTTTATTTTGCCAATTTGTCAAAAACAACTTGTTTTAAACAATGAGATTAGTGGGTCAGTCTCTTTCTGCCCTTTGCACGGCGTCTCTTCAAAACGGCTCTGCCGTCCGAATTCTTCATTCTCTTTCTGAAGCAATGCTCCTTTTTTATCTGACTCTTCTTGGGTTGATAAGTTATGAGCATTTGCTGCACC
>CAZQLJ010000204.1:0-3233 GCA_964594085.1 uncultured Clostridium sp. | reverse complement strand
GGAAGGTTATCCATATCGAGAGTGGTAACTCTGAACATCTCTCCCGCACCCTCTGCGTCGGAGCAGGTGATGATGGGTGTATGAACGTACACGAAACCTCTCTGATTAAAGAAGGAGTGGATAGCGTAAGCGACCTCGCTCCTTACTCTGAACACCGCCGAGAACAGATTGGTTCTGGGGCGCAGATATGCCTGCTCACGCAAAAACTCAACCGAGTGACGCTTGGGCTGGAGGGGGTAGTCGGGAGTGCTCGTTCCTTCGATCTCGACCTTGGTAGCCTTAAGCTCAAAGGGCTGCTTTGCCTCGGGGGTAAGCGTGAGGATTCCCGTAACCACGAGTGCCGCGCCAACGTTCTGCGATGCGATCTCGTCATAATTATTTACTATTTCTCTTTCGAAAACGACCTGCACGCTCTTGAAATACGAGCCGTCGTTAAGATCTATAAATCCGAATGCTTTACTGTCGCGGAGGTTTCTTACCCAACCGCCGACGGTTATCTCCTTGCCGCCGAACGCCTCCTTGTCGGCGTAAACTTCTCTGATAAGAGTTCTTTTCATAGTCTAATTTCCTTTTTGCATTGATTTTCTCAAGTAAATTCTATCATAAATACTATTATATAAGTTTTTGCCAAAAAAATCAAGTGGAAAATCAAATTTTTCTTGAATTTCAAAACTTTTTCCTCTTTTTAGAGGCATATTTACGTAAAACCCTTGATAATTTGCCCGAATTGTGATAAAATCTATCTATCGAACAAGACTGTATCTGAAGTGAGGTGTCGATTTGAGCAAGAATTTAAAGGAAATATCAACAGAGGCACTGGCATATCTCGGCGACTCGGTCATAGAGCTTAAAGTCCGCGAGCTGCTCGTAGAGCAAGGTATATCGGGCTCGGGAGAGCTCAACCGCGCGTCTCTCGCTTTCGTAAAGGCCTCTGCACAAGCTGCCGCCATGCACAAAATAATCCCTTTGCTTTCCGACGACGAGATCTCGGTATACAAGCGCGGAAGAAATATGTCGGGTGGAAACGTGCCCAAAAGCGCGACGATGTCGGAATATCGCTCTGCTACGGGAATGGAGGTATTATTCGGTTACCTTCACCTTCAGGGAAAGAGCGAGCGCATAAGCGAGCTTTTCTCGGCGGCATACGCGAAGGATCAAAATGAAGAATAAATAACAATACATAAAAATCGAAAGGAAAACACCATGAGCAATCCAAAGATCAAATTTACAATCAAAAATTACGGCGAAATTACCGCCGAGCTCTATCCCGAAAAGGCTCCCGTAACGGTCGAAAACTTTCTTTCTCTCGTTAACAAGGGCTTTTTTGAGGGACTTATCTTCCACCGTGTAATCAGCGGATTTATGATCCAGGGCGGCGGATTTGACGAAAGCTTCAATCAGAAGAAGGCGGCGGCTATCAAGGGCGAATTTATCGCTAACGGCTTTATGTCCAACGATCTTCGTCACACGCGTGGCGTTCTCTCTATGGCGAGAACAAACGACCCCAACTCCGCATCCTCGCAGTTCTTTATCATGCACAAGGATGCGCCTCATCTTGACGCGCAGTACGCAGGCTTTGGAAAGGTCATCGAGGGCATTGAGGTGGTCGACAAGATCGCAAGCGTCAGAACCTTCAGCCGCGGCTGGTACGACGACGTTCCCTATGATCCCGTTGTAATCGAAAAGGTTGAGGTTGTGGAATAATGAATACCAAAAAGGGTGTCTCGTGATAGATCTGTACCCTAAAGGACAGTTTTTGGAGTTCATTCCCTACCAACAGGACAGGAACACAAATTTTCTATTGTTCCAAACAAAGAAATTGAAAACATAGAAACCGCGGATTGATTTTCTGCGGTTTCTATGTTATAATAGGGGTGTGGTTTAGCACTATGCGTTTGTTAAACAACGGCGAAACTTGCGACAACCCCAAACGATAAATAAGAATTTGACAAGTAGGGAGGGCACTTTATGATTTTTAATAATATAATCAACCATTTGAAAAGATGGTGTTTAAACAAAGCGGAGATTTATCAAAAGGCATATGGAGGATACGGAGGTGTTACATATGTTGGGTATCAAGTCGCTTACGAATTGGAATTTAAGTTATCGACACTCATAGACAAATCGTTTGAAAGCGTGGGAGACTTAAAAACAGAAATATTGAATTTTATTGATGTTCATTATGAGCCGTCTGTTTTAAAACCTCAAAATAATTTGGCAAAGCATATTATTCAAAAAGCAAAATCAAGAGTTTTGTATATTTTTGGAAGAACTTACATCTAAGAAAGAACCTCTTGAATTAGCAGATGTTCCATATACTCGAGTAATTATTGGTTCGGAAGCTATTTCGTTACAGGATAAATTTCGTTCTGTTTGGGGATATGTGAATACATCGTTGTGGTTTCCTCTTATGGGGAACGAGCCCAAAGAAATCTCGGAAAAATTTTTTGTTATGTTTGATTACCTTGAGCCGCACATGAAAGAGCTTGAGCAAATAATAGGACTTCCGCAAGTGCATATATACAGTTATGGCGAAACCTTTTTGCGTCCAGAGAATTGTGTTGAAACCGTTGAATTGATTGAGTATGGTGGACACGAAACTATTTATACGGATAAGGATTTTTCTTGGGCTATATATTTTTCTCATGAAAACACCGTTTCCTTTGCGAGGTCAATAGTTCCAATGGTTAAAGATCTATTGTCGGATGAAAAAGAACATTGGGACAAGTTCGAATGGATCTGATGGCAAAAATTAAACAAATTAAACTTTGTCAAAAAACATTGGGACGCTGATCGTTAAAGCCTCCCTTGTGTAAAGGGAGGTGGCTCGCGTGAGCGAGACGGAGGGATTGTAATGCAGAGGAAACATAACAAAGACATTGTTCCAACCGCAAAAATGTTGCGAAAAAATATGACTAAAGAGGAAAAACATCTTTGGTATGATTTTCTGCGCACCTATCCTATCCGTTTTTCTCGCCAAAAGGTTCTCGGCAAGTATATCGCAGATTTCTACTGTGCAGAGGCAAAACTTGTCATAGAACTTGACGGCTCAGGGCATTATACGGAAGAAGGAAAACAATACGATGAAGAAAGAACGGCTTTTCTTGAAGAATATGGATTGACGGTTATTAGAATACCTAATACGGAGATACATAAGAACTTTCGGGGTGTTTGTGAGTATATTGATCACCTCGTAGAACAATCCCTCAGTCAGCTTCGCTGACAGCTCCCTT
>CAZQLJ010000203.1:0-3242 GCA_964594085.1 uncultured Clostridium sp. | reverse complement strand
GGTATTGCTACGGCATATATGGATAGTGTTCCCATGGTCGCTATCACGGGCAACGTGCCGAATAATCTTATCGGTGCGGATAGCTTTCAGGAGGTATATATTGCGGGCATCACGCTCCCCATCACGAAGCATAATTTCGTGGTAAGACGCGTTGAGGATCTTGCTGATACTCTCCGCCGCGCGTTTGAGATCGCGGGAAGCGGCAGACCCGGACCCGTACTCGTGGATATTCCCAAGGACGTTACGGCGGCAAAGACCGAATATGAGGTCAAGAGTGCGGTCAAGACGGTCAGATGCGACGGCATCAAGGGCGACATAAAAGAGGTTGCCGAGCTTATAAACCGAAGCGAAAGACCTTTCATCTACTTCGGCGGCGGTGTTCGTCTTTCCGAAGCTGGTGAGGAGCTTCGTCAGCTTATCGAGACCGCGGATATCCCCGCGTCGTACACTCTTATGGCGGCGGGTGTTCTCGGATACGGTGAGGAAAATAATCTCGGCCTTATCGGAATGCACGGTTGTTATAGCGCGAATGCGGCGGCGAACAGAGCCGACGTTATGCTTGCTATAGGAACGAGATTTTCCGACCGAGTCGCACTCAATCCCGACAAGTTCGGTCACAACGCGCGCATCGTACATATAGACATCGACCCCAGCGAGATCAACAAGAACATCATCGCGGATTACAGCATCGTCGGCGACGTCAAGGAGGTGCTCACAGAGCTTCTCAAGTACGTTAAGCCCGCGAAGCGTGACGCTTGGCACGAGCAGATAAAGCGCTGGAAGCAGGACGATTACAAGCCCGAGAATAGCGAGACCGTGCTCAAGCCTCACTATCTCGTTGAAAAAGCTTGCGAGATCGCGGGCAAGGATGCGGTCTACGTTACCGACGTCGGTCAGCATCAGATGTGGGCGGCGCAGTTCTTGCACCACACTCACCCTCGCAACTTTTTGACCAGCGGCGGCCTTGGCACGATGGGCTACGGCTACGGCGCGGCGATCGGCGCGAAGATCGCGAGAGGCAAGGACACAACGGTAGTTCACTTTACGGGTGACGGCTCGTTCCACATGAACATGAACGAGATCTGCACCGCAGTCAGCTACGGAGTTCACGTCATTACGGTTATTTTCAACAATTCGGTTCTCGGTATGGTACGTCAGTGGCAGGGCGCGTTCTACGACAGACGCTTCTCGTCCAGCGAGCCCGAGAGAATTACGAATTACAAGGCGGTTGCCGAGGGCTTTGGCGGTCACGGATTCAGATGCGAGACCCCTGCCGAGTTTGAGGCGGCTATGAAGCAAGCGATGGAAATGGACGGTCCCGTTTGGATCGAGTGCATCGTTGACCGTGAGGAAAAGGTTCTTCCCATGATCCCGGGCGGCAAGACGGTCCACGACACCATTTTTAACTAATTGGGAAAGGGACGGTGAAGATTATGAAGCAAAGATGTATGGTCGTTCTCGTTGACAACAACGCGGGCGTGCTTGCAAGGATCTCCTCTCTTTTCGTTCAGCGCGGATTCAATATCGAGTCGCTTACCGTATCGCCCACGGAAAATGAAAAGCTTTCAAGGCTTACTATTATGACCACGGGTGACGAAAAGACCTTCCAGCAGATCATCAAGCAGACGGGCAAGCTCGTCGAGACCAGACTTATTTTCCTGGTCGAGCCCTCGTTCAGCATGGTCAGAGAGCTTATGCTCGCGAAATACAAGGTCACGGCAGGCGAGGTCGCAGAGATCTCCGAGCTTATCGCAAGCTACGGCGGCAAGATCGCCGACGCGAGCGACGGTTGCATAGTTGCCCAACTCAGCGACACCCCTCAGGTGCTCGACGATTTCCTCTCCGCAGCAAGAAAATTCAAGCTCATTGAGCTCGGTCGCACGGGCGTAATTGCAATGGAGAGAGGAAACGTGTCATACGAATTGTGAGCAATTCGTATGAAGTGATATGCTTTGCGATGCAAAGCGTGATATTGCGCAAGCGCAGTGATATTTTCGCTTCGCGAAAGTGATATGTTTTGCCTTGCGGCAAAACGTTGAGATTGACTCTATTTAAAATTTTTATAAACTCTAAGGAGAACAAAACAATGATCAACAAGTATTATGACACCGATTGTAATCTTGCCCTTATAAAGGACAAAACAGTAGCGGTTATCGGCTTCGGTAGCCAGGGACACGCGCACTCCATGAACCTCGCAGAGAGTGGCTGCAACGTAGTTGTAGGTCTTCGCAAGGGAAGCGGACATTGGCAGAAGGCTGCTAACTTCGCTGAAAAGAACCCCAACTTCAAGGTTATGGAGGTTGAGGACGCGGCAAAGGCGGCTGATATCGTAATGATGCTCGTTCCCGATGAGCTCGCGGCTGACATTTACAACGCGCAGGTCGCTCCCTATATGAAGGACGGCGACGTGCTTATGTTCGCTCACGGCTTCAATATCCACTTCGGATTCATTCAGCCCCAGAAGAACATTGACGTTATCATGGTCGCTCCCAAGGGACCCGGCCACACCGTAAGAACTCAGTATCAGGAGGGCAAGGGCGTTCCTTCTCTTATCGCGGTATATCAGGACTACACGGGCAAGGCTAAGGACTATGCACTTGCATACGCTTGCGGTATCGGCGCAGGCAGAGCAGGTATCCTTGAAACCAGCTTCAGAGAAGAGACCGAGACCGACCTCTTCGGTGAGCAGGCAGTTCTTTGCGGCGGTGTTACCGAGCTTATGAAGGCAGGCTTCGAGACTCTCGTAAACGCAGGCTACGAGCCCGAGATGGCTTACTTTGAGTGCATCCACGAGATGAAGCTCATCGTCGACCTTATCAACCAGGGTGGCTTTGCAAAGATGAGATATTCGATCTCCAATACCGCAGAGTACGGCGACTACAGAACAGGTAAGCGCCTTATCACCGACGAGACCCGCAAGGAAATGAAGAAGGTCCTCAACGAGATCCAGAACGGTACGTTTGCTTCCGAGTTCATGCAGGAGTTCAGCGCAGGACGTAAGGCTAAGTTCCTCGCTACCCGCCGCGTTGAGTCCGAGCATCAGCTCGAGCAGACCGGCGCGGAGCTGCGCCAGATGATGAGCTGGCTTAAGAAGTAAGTTTTGATAGGAATGCGGAACCCATTTTGGTAAAAAGGGGTCCGCACCACCCAAAAACTTCCGATAAGGATAGGTAGTTTACAGACGTTTCATCTCACTTGACGGTGAGGGAAACCCATTGTCTATTTTTTTGGGGGGAAGTTTT
>CAZQLJ010000202.1:0-3272 GCA_964594085.1 uncultured Clostridium sp. | reverse complement strand
GTTTCCTCAATCTTGGTGGTTTCCTCAACCTTGGTCGTTTCTTCAACCTTGGTCGTTTCCTCCGCAGTAGTAGTCTCTTCCCCACCGTTCGAGCCGCCGCCGCACGCTGCAAAAGTCGGCAAGCAGAGCGCCAAAACAAGCAAGAGCGCTAAAATCGATGTTTTTTTCATTTTTCGTTCTCCTTAAAACAAAATTTTCGGTACAAATAAAAAAGTGCGCCAACCGTAGTTAACGCACCGAAAAACGCAAACTCCGATTGTCGCCAAACAAATTTAAATAGAATTAGGGTATATGATACCTGTCATACGCTATTTATGGAATTTGCATTTTATCCAAATTCGATAAAAATAACGTATGACAAAAAAGGGTACAGTTATTCCTTAGGAAAGAAAAATACCGCTAATTCTATCTATTAAATTTGTTTGGCATATTCATTATACCATATTTTTTGAGTTTGTAAAGCGTTTTTTGGGATTTTTTTGATTTTTGATCATTGTGTTATAATATATTTTTTTATATCCCCTCAACAAATTGACAAAACGAGACAAATGATGTATAATGTTAAGGATAGTAAATTGAACTTAATTGCAATATATATAAGGAACAAAATATGAAACGTGATACAGAAGCTATGTACGCCACGATGAAGCCGTGGAGGCTGTTTTTTATTGTGGCACTGCCCGGCATGATAAGTATGTTCGCTATGTCGATATACAGCATCATCGAGGGCGCATTTATAGGTCAAAGGCTCGGCGAGGGCGCATTCGCGGCGGTAAATATCGCGATGCCACTGGTTATGATCAACTTCTCTCTTGCCGATCTTATCGGTGTCGGTGCGTCCGTACCGATCTCGATCGCACTCGGTAAAAAAGACCATAAAACCGCAAACAACGTGTTCTCGTGCTCCGTGATAATGATATTCATTACGTCGGTCATAATGGGTGCGGTGATGTTTTTTGCGGCAAAGCCGCTTTGTCGACTTATGGGCGCGGACGACGTGCTGCTTGACACCTCGGTGAGATACTTAAGAACCTGCGCGCTTTGCAGTCCTCTGTCGTCGATCTTCTTTGCAATGGATAACTATCTGCGTATCAGCGGATACGTCAAGACGAGTATGGTCATCAACGTATGCTCGAATCTTACAACTCTCGGTCTTCTGACCTTCTTTCTCATCGGGCTTGATATGGACGTGGTCGGCTCGGCGCTTGCTACGTCGATCTCAATGTGCATCTGCTCGATTATCGCAATGATTCCCTTTCTGCGCCGCAAAACGCTTCTTCAATTTACAAAGCCAAAATTTCACGCTGCCATGTTCAAGGAGATCGCCGCTTGCGGCTCTCCCGTATTTCTGAACAACATTTCGGGAAGAATCACGTCGATATTGATGAACATATCGCTTATGACGCTTGGAGTCAAGGTCTGGGGTGAGAATGGCGGAACGACGGCGGTCGCAGTATACGCCGTTCTTATGTACTCAAGCGATTTTTGCTGGCCGCTTCTCTATGGAATCAGCGACTCGCTCTCGCCCGCGATCGGCTACAACTGGGGTGCCGAAAGCTACGACAGAGTTAAAAAGATCGTCAAATGCGCTTATATTGGCACGGCGGTCGTCGGTCTTGTGTCGACGTCTATTCTATTCTTCTTTCCCGACGTCATCGCTTCTCTGTTCGTCAAGGCTGAAGACGCGATGCTGCTTGAAGAATCCACGAGAGCAATCAGACTTTTCTGTTTCGCTTATCTCTTCAGATGGTTTGGCGTGACGACGCAGGGCTTCTTGAGCGCGATCGAAAAGCCCGTTCTGGCGACCTGTATGTCGGTCGGTACGGCGCTTGTCTTCCCCGTCATCATTCTCGGCTCGCTCTGGAGCTTCGGACTTGACGGTATTTGGTTCAATTTCGTCGGAGTTAATATGCTGACTGCCGCGCTCGGCGTCATTCTTCTTATTCGGGTTGGGAAAGAAATAAAGGCGAGAATGCTCAATAAAAAGTCGACTTCGGCAGATAGTGATTCGTAAACAAGGACTTATTCTCGCATTTTGGGAGTAATTCCTTCATCTCGGGGTGGTATTCCTTCTGACGAAATGATAGAATAATGGCAACAAGAACCCGAAATGCGAGGAGGTATTACTATGGAAAAGAAAACGATAGGTAAATTCATATCGGCTTTACGCAAAGCAAACGGTATGACACAAAAGGAGCTTGGCGAAAAGCTATTTGTTTCGGATAAAACGGTCAGCCGCTGGGAGTGCGACGAATCCACGCCCGAGCTTTCCTTGATACCTTCAATAGCGGAGATCTTCGGTATTACTACAGACGAGCTTCTGCGCGGAGAACGCAATAGCCCCTCCCAACAAGTAGCATCGGAAGATCTGGCGAGCAAACAGAAGGTTAAAAGCGACAAGCAGTTCAAGCTTATGCTTGATCGAACTGATCGCAAATACAAAAACCTTACGCTAATATCCATTGGCATTACTATTCTCGGCTTTATAGCCGCAATTATAGCTAATCTCGGCTTCTCCAAAGGATTGATAGCGTTCTGCCTTGCAACCGCCTTCTGTGTTGCAAGTGAGATCTGTCAGATATGCTTCGCCATCAACGCGCGAATTATGGTTGACGAGGATGATGCCTATATCGACAGAATACAAGAAGCCAACACCAGCATTATCCAAACCGTGACAACAATTTCCTTTGTTAACCTACTTGTGTTTGCATTCTGCTTGCCGCTTGTAACGATGATAAACGGTGCTAACTATGGCTTGGTGTTCGATTATTGGCTTGTTTGTGGACTTTTGACGGCCTCTATCGCTTTTGTTCTCTGCTATGTTGTCTACACACTCTTTGTTCGTAAAATTCTCTGTGAGCGTGGCTTGGTAGTTCTTGATGAAAAGCAACAAGATAAAGTCAAAAAAGATAAAAAGCTTCTTGTAAAGATCGTTTCTATTGCCACAGCGATTGCCCTTGTCTTGGGCGTGTGTATCGTTATTTGGAACAACATAGGATGGGATGTTTCTACGAAAGAACATACCTTTGACAACTGTGCTGATTTTAAGGCATTTATGGAAAGCGAGTACGAAACGTGGTACAAGGAAGGATACAGCCACGTCGATGAAAACGGCGATGTAGTTGTTCACGTACCTCTCGCGCCGGAGAGTGAGACTGAATCTCTCGACGATGAAAAGAATGATGAGGACTACTATCCCAAAAAGGTCTATAAGAAAATATACAACTCCAAAGGCGAAGTAATCTGCGAGTATTACTATAACCCCGACCTAT
>CAZQLJ010000201.1:1476-3292 GCA_964594085.1 uncultured Clostridium sp. | reverse complement strand
ATTGGTGTAGTCGAGGATGATGAAATCAACTCCAGCCTCGCCAAGCAGGGTCATAGTGTTGCGCGCGGCAGTCTTGTCGGTACTGCGATAGTAGCCCTGCGCGGGCTTCGACCAATAATGAAACTGTCCCTCAGCGCCCCATTCCTGTCTGCCTGCGAGCACCTCGGAGATATTATAAAAATCGGTGATCGGCTCGTCGCCCGAGCCGTGTATTCCGTCAAACCAGACCGAGTAGCAGATGCTTACAAGATCGGTCTTATTCGTGATATCAAGTCCCACTTCTCTCTCCTCGGGTTCGTTCCCTGCGGTAGTTTCCTCTTCGGTCGACTCGACCGTTGTTTCTGCCCTTATTTCGTCGGCGGTGTTTGCGCCGTCACAGCCGAACAGAGTCAAAAGTGACAAAACCGCTGTAACGAGTGCCACCATCCTAACGTTACGTGTGATCTTCAATTATATCTCCTCAAGCTTCGCCATCTCGTCGGGGTAACGGATGTCGACGAATTTAGAGTATCCGTCCGCCTCGAGCTTCTGCTTCTGGAAGCCGACGTTCTTGTTCATCTTCTGCACAAGGACTATTCTGCCGCCCTCGCGTGCCTTCATCGCCTTTTTCTGCATCAGTGCGATATCTGCCGCGCCCATTCTCTTATCGTAGAGTATCGCGATCTTCTCTGCCGCGCCCTCGGGCTTAAAATTCTTCTCAACGAGCGCCGCGACTATTCTCTCAAATCCGATTGAAAATCCGCACGCCGCAGTCTGCTGACCCGTGAAATTGCCGATCATCTTATCGTAGCGACCTCCGCCGCCGATGCTCGCACCCTTGAAATCCTCGCTCTTGATCTCGAAGATCGTGCCCGTATAGTATCCCATTCCGCGAACCAAGGTCACGTCGAAATCGAGCTTGAATCTACCGTCCGAGATGATTGCGACGCTCTCGCAGATCTCCTTGAGGTTTGCAAGCACTCCGACCTCGATAGCGTCGCCGAGCGCGCCCTCAAGATAGCTGAAGCGGTCCTCTGCCGCCATAGCTCCGCGGAAGATCTCCATATATTTTGCAACGCACTCTGCGTCATAGCCCGACTCAAGCAGCTCCTTCTCGATGCCTGCCTCGCCGATCTTGTCGTATTTGTCGAGGATGATGAATACGGTCGAGAACTGCTCCTCTGAAAATCCGCTTGCCTTCGCCATAGCCGACAGAATTCTGCGGTCGTTGATCACGATTGTCACACCGCCGACTCCTACGCTTTCAAGGTAGGTCGAGGTCGCCGTGATCAGCTCGATCTCCGCAGAGTTCGAGGTGTCTCCGAGAATGTCTATATCACACTGAACGAACTGACGGAATCTGCCCTTCTGCGGTCTGTCTGCTCTCCATACGGGACCGATCTGCATCGCCTTGAAGGGCAGAGTCAGATTTGCCGCGTTGTTTGAATAGTATCTCGAAAGCGGAACTGTCAGGTCGTAGCGAAGTCCCGAGTCGACAAGTGCGTCTACGTCAAGTCCCTCTGCCGCCTCGTTCAGCTTTTCTCCCCTCTTGAGTATCTTGAAGATCAGCTTCTCGTTGTCGCCGCCCTGCTTGCTCGTCAAATTCTCTATGTGCTCAACGCACGGCGTTTCGATCTGCGAAAAGCCGAACGACGCGTACGTTTTCTTCATCTTCGTCAGTAAATATTCTCTTATCTCTGCCTCGCGCGGCAGTATGTCTCTCATTCCTTTTGTCGTTTCTTTTACAAACATAGTTAGTTTCCCTTTCTTTTTTGCCTCCGGCGGGGGCAAAAACAATTTTAAAAAAAGTTTTTTTTAATAAAAAAAAAATAAAAAA
>CAZQLJ010000201.1:0-1466 GCA_964594085.1 uncultured Clostridium sp. | reverse complement strand
CCTCCGGCGGCTCAAAACCTTTTTGAAAAAAAGGTTTTGAGAATTCCAAAAACTTTCAATAAGGATAGTTTTAGGCTATCCCCGTTTTAAGCTTTGAGATGGGTTAGTTTATTTTTTCAAACTTTTTTCTCTACCGTTTTAAAACCTGAGCCGTCTTTTCTATTTCTATCCTTGGGGAAGTTTTGAGGGTTCCAAGGGAGGTTTTTCAAAAGCTCCCTTGGCGCATCCCCTCGCGTCCTTATCGGTAATAAACGTAATGGACGATAACGGTTCGCATTTTGCCGTCGTGCTCGAGGTCGGGGGCGGTGATAACGACACCGTCCTTACTTAAGAGTTCCCACGCCTGCATCTCCTCGACCTTACAGCGCATAAGGACGTCTGCGGAGGCAAAGACGAGCAACTCGTCGTCGCGGATATTGAGTGCGCCCGAGCGACCGATGACCTCGTGGGTTCCGTTTATCTCCTCGGTGACGTACTTGACGTGGTGACCGCAGATCTGCTTTGCCATATCCCACTTGAAGCGCTTACTGTCGGGGTTTTTGCTTTTGGTGGCTTTTTCAACTATCTTTTTAAATAATCCCATAATTACACTTTCTTAATTAAAGACCGTTTTGCGATCATTTTGAAGCTCCGACCAAAAAACCGTATATCTCGTTATATTCAGCCATAAGCCTTTGCGCCTTCTCACCGTTTCGGTCGAAATGCGGCTTACGGATTCCTCGGAGCATAATATTTTTTGGCGTTTCCTCGGGGTCGATGAGCTCGAGCGCCGCGGTCTCGTAGCCGTTTGCCTCGAGCAGCTTGAGTCGCAGAGCGTCGGTCGCCGCGTCGCAAAGCTTCTGGCGGAGCATTGAGTAGTCGGCGATAAACGAGAGTTTTTCGCAGTTGAGTCGGCGGTTGAGGTCGTGGTGACAGCAGGGCGTGGACAAAAGCACGTCTGCCTGCCATTCGATTGCCTTACCGATAACGATATCGGTCGCCGTGTCGCATGCGTGGAGCGAAATGACCATATTCACGCGGTCGGTGGTATCGTAGAGATTCACGTCACCGCAAAGGAATTCAAGTCCGTCAAAGCCGAGCTTTTTCGCGACCGACGAGCAATACTCGATAACGTCCGCCTTGAGATCAACGCCCGTCATTTTGACCTGCCTTCCCTTGATCACGGCAAAATAATGATAGACCGCGAAGGAAAGATAGCTCTTGCCGCAACAGAGATCGCAGATGCGAAGCGGATCGGTAGCGGGCAGAGCGTGCTCAACGTCGCGTATCAACTCCAAAAATCTGTTGATCTGACGGAATTTCGCCTGCTTTTTATCGTAAACGCGACCGTTTTTGTCGCTTACCTCAAGCAGCTTGAGAAAGGGCTCGTCGCCTTTAAGTATATAGTTTTTATTTTTGTTGTTCGAGCCGACGGTGACCTTCGCAAAGGTCTTGACCGTTTCGGAATTCTCCGAAAACAGTATTTT
>CAZQLJ010000200.1:0-3296 GCA_964594085.1 uncultured Clostridium sp. | reverse complement strand
TTTGCGAAAAGGGAGTTCAGTACAAGGGCGTTCTGACTGTTGTTGCTTATACCAACAACGAAGGCGAATGCCATACTATTACATACTACGAAACCTGTGAATAACTTAGCTATAAGAAAATCTGCAATCAACCTAAAAAATAATATTGATAGAAAGATCATTATAGACGTTCGACGGGGTCCAAAAAATACAATACTTATTCATTCATCAGATCATTGATGACGTCAAGAAAATGTACCTCGGGAATTCTGTACTTATTCAAGATGTCAACGATAGAGAGAGCGAGGTCCTTATCGGTGCCGATCTCCTTGATGCATATGATATTATGCTCATACGCATCATGCACGGCTATGCCGTAAGCATTTTCCGGGTCTGTTTTTGTGATAACAGCCAAGCTGTATTCGCATCCGACGTCGAGAGAATTTACGAGAGCCTTGAGAGATTTATTCGTCTCCATTTTGTGACACTCCTTTCTTCAGGGTGACATCATTATACTCTATTTGACAGAAAGTTCCAGGGTCAATTGACCCTTTTTGGAAATTTTTTTGGCAGATCTTTGATTTGATGGATGTGTAGGTACGCGCATCAAAGGTGGAAAGGGAAGTGTTCAGAGAGCCAAAAATCAAAATACAAACGGAGAAGCGATCAAGAGTATGTCTATCAAAAAACTTGATCGATTACAGAAAAAGGCTCAATCTTTCAAGAGAGAATCTCGCACTGAATTGCGAGGTCGACGTTAAGTATCTCTCAAGAATTGAACGCTGTAGCGCGAGCGCTTCACTTGACACCTTGGATAAGCTCAGCGATGGAACCGGAATCGCCGCCGGGGATCTGATTACTAAATAACATTACAACATCTTTTTTTGAATTTAAACTATCTGTCATGCAGATACTGTTCAGGTATTGTCCTGTAATATCGTAACAAATCTATATAAGGAGGGCCACGCCAATGGCAAGTGTATATCTTTCCCTGAACTAATTACTATTTCTACGAAAGGAAAAGATAATGAAGAATAACAAATTTATTTTTACAATCAAATCGTTAGCCGTTTTTTTGTCGGTCTTGATGTTCGTCTACGCTGTTCCGTCGGTAGTTTTTGCAACCGCCGCAGAAGCGATAGGCGATTTTTTGTCCTCTGAAGAAACACAATCCTCGGTAACAGCAACCGAGCCTTCACAAGAAAAAGAACGTATTTATGAAGAAATTGATCTGCGCGAAGAAAACGTCAAGCATTTCCGCCTGGACGACGGCTCGTACGTTGCGGCCCAGTATGCCGTTCCCGTGCACACGCTCGACTCGAACGGACAATGGCAGGATATAGATAACACTCTTTCGGATGACGGCTCCGACTACTCTACAAGTAATGCCCGAATCAAATTTGCAAAAAAGACTACGGGCAACGGAACTTTATTTACTCTCCACGACGGCAACTACAAGATAACCCTGTCTCTTGACGGAGCAAACAAAAAGGTCGAGGGACAGATCACGAATAATTTAGATGATGCGGATGCTACAGAGCTGCAAAAAATGATGTCGCTTGAAAAACTATCGGCAACCATTGTTTATGCAGATATACTTGACGGCGTTGATCTTGAATACGTTGTTGACTCACTTAACGTCAAGGAAAATATCATAGTTAAAGAGAAGCAGGACACCTACACGTATTCCTTCACCTTGAAGCTCAACAATCTTTCGGCAGAGCTTATGGAGGATGGAAAAATCAATATTTTCGATCCCGACACCTTGGCGACGGCATATACGATACCTGCGCCAACGGTGTTTGATGCACAGGGAGTGCACGCAGAGTCCGATAAGGCGGCTTATACCCTAACCGACAACGGCAACTCAAAATATACGCTTACCGTGTCAGTCGACAGCGCGTGGATGAATAGCTCCGAGCGAGCTTTTCCCGTAACCGTGGACCCTGCCGTATACGTAAATCTCTATGACGATATGAGTGATACGTTCATCAGCAGTGCGAGCACTACAAGCTCATTTGGCGGCTATACATATATGGATTCGGGTCACGGCACATCGGGACAAGAATACATCACTTATTGGATGCCCGATATTCTACCATCGATTCCTGAAAACGCATATATTACTTCAGCTGAGCTTGCCTTACATCTGAGAAGCTATAATACATCGGCAAGCGTTTCCGAGCTGATTCTCGGAGTGTATCCCGTAACGTCAAGCTGGACATCTTCACATACCTGGACGAAGTTTACCAACGGCACAAACGGCAGTATAGGTGAATTGGACGAATGGGTACGTGTAACCGCAGAGGATGCGGGCAAATACGTCACCTTCAACATAACGGATATAGCTCTCCAATGGCTCGACGGAACCCTGACAAATCGCGGTGTTGCAATCAGACAGATCGGGACCGGTCGTGCATATGCAAGATTTGATGCTACTAACAAAAAATCAGATATGCCCTGCTTTACCGTCAACTACCGCACGCAAGACGGTCTTGAGTCGTATTGGACGTATCTCACTCAAAGTGTAGACGGAGCAGGCACGGGATACGTAAACGTAGCAACCGGCAATATTGTCTTTGCCATAGACACGCTCTCTACGACGGATGGACTCTTTGGCTTTTCTCCCTCGCTTGTATACAACAGCACGAAGGCGGGAGAATACAACACCGCCACGTATAATGCTAATTCTCCCTATAAATATTCATCTGCAGGTCTTGGCTGGCGACTTAGCGTAAATGAAACCCTGGTAGTTCGTTCGTACACAAATATAAACGGAGAATCTGAATTTTATTATATCTGGACAGACTCCGACGGTACAGAGCACGCATTCTATCCCAAGAATGACGGCTCGGGTGAATATCAGGACGAAGATGGACTTTTAATGACCCTTCGAATTGGTACGGGTGAGATTTTGATTGAGGACTCGGCACATAACGTAAGACATTTTCAGTCGTATGCTCAGAACAGCAACATAGAAGACGGTGCGATACTCAAAACAATCGCCGACAAGTTTGGCAATGCGTTGGATTTCGGGTTCGATTCTTACGGAAGAGTGACCTCTATCGGCGTAACCCCGCACAAATATAATGAGGACGGTTCCGTAGTTGACGGCGCCACGCTTATTCCGTACCTCACGCTAACCTACAACTCATCGAATTGTATATCTCAGATAAAAAATCTGGCAACGAACCACTTGATGACGTTTGCATATTCCACCACTGCAAGCGGTAGCATAAGCTCATCATACGGCGGCTATCTGCGCCGAGTGACTTATTCCTACAACGGAAGCAGTACGTTATGGACTGCTGAATACA
>CAZQLJ010000199.1:1257-3315 GCA_964594085.1 uncultured Clostridium sp. | reverse complement strand
ACATTTACCGTTACGGATATTATTACTATGATATTCACGCATACGGACAGAACTTTGTTGATGGAACTGCAACGGGCAAGCCTGTAGAAGGGGAAGAGGCAACGTATTCCTTGAGGGGATTTGTTACACGAACTGGCAGAAATAATAACTACTCATATACTGCCAACGTAGTGGATATGAGTTGTACTGATGCGTCAACTGCATACTTAACCACAAATCCTTACCTCACGCTCAGTATATCCGGCACAAGTGATCCTCAGGTATACACCACCAGTGAAGCTACAACCGCTTATAGCCTGTCCACGTATAACGCTGTGCAGATAACAATGACCTTGGAATCCACTTCACAGGTTCAGTTGCGTTATACTACTGCTTCCGGAAGCTCGGATTACAACGATACTAATATGCTTGAGTTTGATACCAAACCCGGTACGCACACCTACACGGTATATTTTGATGACCACACCAGCAGCGTTTACGGTCTTCGTTTGGACTTCAACGGCAAGTCGGGTGAAAATATCACCATATCGGAGATAAAATTTGTTCAAATAGATTTGGGTGACAATGCCCCTGATCTGCTCCTCGACAGAGGTCTTCATACCTACACCGACAAGATGCATCAGGTGCTCAGCATCGTTGCGCCCAGTTCGGAAGTTACGGGTATTACCGAGGTCGGTATGACAACCAGCGTTACCGCGACCGGTGTTGTAATTGTGACCGAGAACGGCACCAAGTATGAGACTCTTGCTTCGGGCAAGTCTGTATCTGATGTAGCATACGCAGGATTCCTCACGGAAGCAGGTGTATTTGGATACATTCTTCCTTACGGCGATGAGTCCAGTACAATAACTGTCACGTATAACGGAGACAACAGCTACACTATCACGCAGACCATCGTGCCCGCGTACAACGGTACAAGCGGTACAATAGGAAAGCAGCCTACGATCTACTCAAGCTCTGATCTGGCCTCGTATATTGAAAGCGACAGCACTATCGGTACCAGCTTGAATATCTATAATTCTCCTACCCAGTTCTACTTCGGTCAGAGAATTTATACCGATACTGAAACCACCTTTGATACGTTCCTTGAGGAAGCGTACATCGAGCGCAATCCTCTCACGGCAGAGAATATCAAGATAGATACCGATAAGACTCCCGACGCGACCTTCGACGGTTACGACGGTTACCGCGGTATGTACGCGTTCACTATTCCCGAGAACATCGGCTTTAACCCAGGATATTACTACGCGCAAAACTTCCATGGAGCAGTATCCTTCTCGATCAAGGGCGATGAGTACAACCGCAATATGTACGTTATGGCATATTCCTACGGTTGCTCGGTAGAGGGCGGTGCGGTTCTTGATAGAGACGACACGCTTCTTCCTATACCCACCGAGGTTGCCAAGAACTTTGACCACGAGTTTGAGGAGCCTGTTTGGCTGTGGGGCGACGTAGGCTACAGTGAGGTCAGAATCCCCGTATACGTAAACGCGGGCGAGACCGAGGAGCTTACCGTTCTCCAGACCTATATGAACTGGGGACAGTATCCTCTCAAGCAGATATCCTCTATTCAGTTCTTTGCTCCTTATTACCACCTCTCCACAGGTGTTACCGAGAGTAACTGTATCGCGAACTATTACGTTATGGGTAAGGATCTACAGACCCTTCCTGACCACAGAGCTGCTTCGGCTCCTTTCTGGTCCAGTGAAGTTGGAGATACCTCAGGAGATGGTTTTGATGACGGTGACCCCCAGCACGATAACGGCGGATACCACCTCTGGTTGCAGTACACCGACAGCAGTAGCAACAAGGTTGCATCGGAGCCTGTAAGCAGCGTTATCAATTCCTCTGGTCTTACCTATGCGGATATTGATATGACCTATGTTTCCGATGACGGTAAGATCCAGGTTACGTATACTCACATGGAAATGCCCCAGACCGATGAGAACAGGGCATACTATGAGATGAAGTACACGATCCTCGAGGACGTTACCATCAGCGATTTTGCTAATAATTTCTCGTTCTATTCGGTTTACGGATATGGAAACGGATATCAGA
>CAZQLJ010000199.1:0-1157 GCA_964594085.1 uncultured Clostridium sp. | reverse complement strand
GCTAACGTTTCGTTCCTTATCGACAGTGACAAATGCTCGCTGCCCAGCTCACTTTCGGGCTCGAGCTTCATCGTAAACGTTGCGAATCGCACCGCGAGCCTCTCGCTCAACGCGGGTAGCGTAACTCTTAAGGCAGGAGAGGAGATCGTCATTTGCGCGATCATTATGCCTTGGGGAGATCATAACTCCACAGACGATACGCTTGTACAGAACGTGCGTGCCAACACTCTTGTTAATCCTATCGTGGCAACCGCGGGTGAACACGCAACTGTAGATACGGACAGCGTATTCCTTCCCATAATAGAAACCACTAACGGACTGGATGCTACCTTCACCATCGGTCATGCGGATGCCAACAACGCACCCACGACAAGAGAAGATATGGGAATCAACGTCGCCTTCCGTGTTGACGGCTTCAAGGTGTTGACTACACCTAAGCTTTACGAGAAGATAGACGGTAATTGGCAGCTCGTAGAGCTCAGTTCGATAAATAGTCCTGACATATCGGGTAACGCTCATAACTACGATGGATATTTCGTACACTACGACGCAGCTTCAAAGACCTATTCGTATTCCTTCGTTACCAATATCAATGGATCGTCAAGAACCTTCATGGTGCTTGTTGACGACACCTACGTTGAGTGGGAAGAGAGCCACGGCGATCTCTATTTCGGTGCAGACGCTATTTATAAGTTCGCTTCGAACGGTTCTAATCTTACCGCGGCTACGGGTACCGATGATGACGGAACGGAGTTCGTAACTCTTACCAGTGATGCGAGCGGAAACGGAGACTCCAGTACCGGCTTATTCAAGCTTGTTGGTGGATCTGCCGCTAAGTATATGGTTATTAAGTATAGAATAGATCCGAATAATACTGATGACAAGCTTCAGTTCTATATGAATACAAATGGCGCGAATCTTTCTGATTCCACTGGTAAATTTGACTTGGAATGTAACTCTGTTGTAAAGCAGACCGGCACTTGGCAGGTAATGGTTGTTGATCTGGCTTCGATCGTTGCGGAGAAGAATCTCACCGATATGGTAGCAAATGCGGCAGGATCGTACAGTCTCTCGAACTTCAGATTCGACCCCTTCACCCAAGTAACAGGAGATTCCTTTGACGTTGAATACATAGCATTCTGCAACGATATTTACTC
>CAZQLJ010000198.1:0-3331 GCA_964594085.1 uncultured Clostridium sp. | reverse complement strand
GATAAATGCTCTTTCTGCCAATAGCTCTCATATCCTCTCCGCGCAAGATCCTCAGCGGAGACGAGGTCCTCGTTTCAGCGCCCGATAAAAGCGCAGGATCCGAGGCAAATCCTTTTATCTTTTTGTCAAACGAGACAAGACCGTAGCGTAACGAATCGCAAACGAAGTTAGGAAGCACGTCCTCCATCGAGGCGACCTTGAAATTATTGCCTCCCATATAGGTCGGAAATACTGCACTCGGCTCACTTCCCGATCTTTTATTCATAAAATCTCCAACGGTCTGTACGGGAACGGCATATCCGCCTCCACCCGCCGCAAAGGCGCGGCGCTCTATCGATCTTTGGAATTCGATCGCTCCGAGAGCAAGACTTCCGTCTACCGCCTCGTAATCCTCGACCTTTACGGAGACCGCAACCGCGGAGTTTGAATTTTCACCGTCACGGGCAAAATGGCTCATTCCGTTAACGACTACTCCGCCCTCCTCGCTCGCCGCCGCGACGACCTCGCCGCCGGGGCACATACAGAAGGTGTAAACTCCTCGCTCACCGCGAGTGTCGGAAAGAGCGTATTCAGCCGCACCCAAAGCAGGCTCTCCCGCAAAACGACCGTATAAAGCCTCCTCAATAAAGCTTCTCTTGTGTTCTATTCTCACTCCGACCGATATCGGCTTCGGGATTATATCAAACTGATTCTCAATAAGCGTACGATAGGTATCTCTTGCGCTGTGACCGAGCGCAAGCACGACCGACGAGGCAAGAAAATCCCCCCTACTCGTCGAAGCCTCGACGAGTCCATCACTTCTCTCACGAATACCCGTAAGCTTGCAACGGTATATAACTTCGCCGCCAAGCTTCTCGATATGACCCAAAATATTGTCAACTACCGTTCTTAAAACGTCCGTGCCAACGTGCGGTTTCGCCTTGACCGTTATCTCCTCGGGTGCTCCGAATTTAACAAGCGTTTCAAGAACGTAAGCGCATTTGGAATCGTTGATCCTCGTAAGCAGCTTGCCGTCTGAAAAAGTTCCCGCACCGCCCGCGCCGAACTGAATATTCGACTCGGTGTCAAGAATATGCTCCGAATAAAACTTTTCAAGCGCCGCAACTCTATCAGTGACCGTGTCTCCGCGATCTATAATTATCGGCTTGTACCCGTTTTCCGCAAGTATCAACGCACAAAACATACCCGCAGGACCCATTCCAACTACAAGCGGTCTTGCCTGCATCATTTCGTCTCCAACCTTGATCTCAAGTTCTTCGGTCGTCACAGTCCTTGCTCCAAGCTTGGTTACGCGAGCGCATTCCTTTGGAGAGAGATGATCAAAGCTGACGAGAACTGAGTAAATCAGTTTGATATCGTCCTTGTGCCTTGCGTCGACGGACTTTTTGCAAATTGCTAACCTGCACTCATCACACGGTATCCCTATACCCCTCAGCCTTTTCTCTACCACACGCAACGCGTCGGAGGGGTCAGCCGAAAACGGCAGGGCTATTCCGTCAAATATATATTTGCTCATTATTTCGAAGAATCATTGGTAGAATTGATCTGAACGTATACCAATATGGGATTTTCGCCAAAGCTGATTCCCTCATCGATATCATTGTCTGTCAAAACGACCTCTACCGTTTGACCGATCATCACACTGTCAAGACCTATGATATATTCTTCTATCTCGGCAAGCACCGCAGGGTCTCCGTAGAGAGTAACCTTTTCAGTACTCATCGTAGCAAACCATTCTCCGTCCTCAAGCCCCGCAACCGTTACAGACAGCGGCACCTCTTTCTTACCGATAGCGAGAACGTCTACAACGATATCATTGGAGGAATAAGAAATCAACCCTGTATCATAAGTGACAAAATCTCCGTTTTTATCGCAGAAAACCAAAGAACAATTCGAAAAGCTCTTGCCCATACGTATATCACCCTCGATACAGTATTTGGCAGACTCGACAGTGTCGATCAGCTGCTTGGGTCCCGTGATCTCAACAAAATCGACCGACTTAACAACACTGTGATATCCTTCGGCTTCGAGAAGCATTATCGCGTTGTTGCTATAAAAGGTATCAAACGGAACGGTTTTGGTTAATACGGCGTCTGAATAAAGCGTTACGTTGGACGAATCCATCGAAACAAGACTTATATTTGCGCCCGCAGGGAGCTGTATTGAGATCGGCAGTATATGCTTTCCGCTGTCCGATATATCACTGACGTTCACCGTCGCACTGTAATCTGAATCACGGTGCTTTCTGAGCTCTCTGTTGGAACCCTTTACAGTGATAGTCACAGTTCCCTTGTCCATACCGTATATCATCATATCTTCGTTTGTATCCAGAATGTCCGCACCCACTACGTTGATATTCAGAGTTATCGTCTCGGTCTTATCAACAACGTTTACGTTTACCATATATATCCAGATCAGGAGAGCTATAAGAAAGCAAACTACTCTGGCTCCGAGATCAATATTTTTCTTTTTTGATCGCTCAACGACTATCGAACCGTCTTTTTTGTTACTAGGCTCGTTTGTAAAGCTGAATTTTTTCATTCCTTACGCTCACCTCCATTCTCCGTATTATCAGGATCCGCGCTGTGTACACTTGTATCGGTGCTCTTTCCCGTCGTGCTCTCGGCAACCGTGCGTCCCGTGAGCAGCTTGAAAAGATCGTCCTTCAAGTCTCCCGACTTGTGCACACTTTCCTTTTCGTAATGTCTCTTGAGAAGCTTGTTATTTGCAACCGATATAGTTCCCGTCTCCTCGGATACAATAACAACGATCGCGTCGCTGACCTCGCTTATCTTGAGTGCGGCACGGTGACGGGTACCAAGACCCTCAACCATCGGTCCGTTCTCGGCAATCGTCTTCGACTTGCTCGACGCGCAAACAATTCTTCCGTCTCTGATGATGACTGCACCGTCGTGAAGCGGAGACTTGTTGACGAATATATTACAAAGCAGCTCGTGCGACACTACGGCATCGATAGGAGTACCCTCGGACATCTGATTACGCAGAGTTCCCTGTCTTTCGATAACGATCAGCGCGCCCTCTCCCTTGCCCGAGAGATCAAACGCCGCCTTGCATATCTCGTTTACGTCGTGAAGTATCTTCTCATCATCGGTAATGTGACGGTTTCTGAATCTCTTTATATTGTCGGACGTAGTAGCACCGAACTCCTCGAGAACGTCGCGAAGCTCAGGCTGAAACAGTACGCAAAGCGCAATAATACCGACCGCATAGAAATTCTTCAGTATCGAATTTATCGCCACCATATCAAAAATATCGCTGATAACGTACAGTATGATCAGCAAGCCGAGACCGATTACAGCTCTTCCCGCAT
>CAZQLJ010000197.1:0-3332 GCA_964594085.1 uncultured Clostridium sp. | reverse complement strand
TTATCGGCAAAATTCAACGATTACTGTTTGTACCGCCGCAAACGGCGGAATGGAGAATTTATATGAATCAGCTTGACACGATTGCCGCGATCAGTACACCTTACGGCAAGGGCGGCATTGCAGTTCTTCGCGTTTCGGGAGAGGACGCTATCAAGGTCGCTTCAAGGGTGTTTGAGGCTAAAAGCGGAAAGGCGCTTGAGGATATAGCAAGCTCGCGGGCGGTATACGGTTATATTTTTGATAATTCAAACGGCAAAAAGGTGCAGATAGACGACGGAATTGCCGTCTGTTTTCGCGCGCCCAACTCGTTCACGGGAGAGGATACAGTAGAGCTTTCCTGCCACGGTGGAGTTCTGGTGACCCAAAGGGTGCTCTCTGCTCTGCTTATGGCGGGGGCGAGAATGGCTATGCCCGGTGAGTTTACCAAGCGGTCGTTTATAAACGGAAAAATGAGTCTTACGAGCGCGGAGGCTCTCGGAGATCTTCTTGAGGCGCAGACCGACGAGCAAATAATGCTTGCTCGTTCGGGAATGAAGGGTGTGTTGTCGGGTGCGGTCGGAGAGATATACAACTCCCTTTGCGACGTGCTTGCGGCTATCTACGCTCATATCGACTATCCCGACGAGGATCTTGCCGACATCAGTCATGAGGAAGCTTTGGCGGTTGCCAAAGAAAATCTCGACAGACTCAAAAGACTGTCAAAAACCTATTCCACGGGACGAGCCGTTATGGGTGGCATACCCACGGTTATTTTGGGAAGAACAAACGCGGGCAAAAGCTCGCTTTACAACAGAATAGTCGGCAGAGATGCGGCGATAGTTACCGATATTGAGGGAACGACACGCGACGTGCTTACCGAGAGTGCAAAGCTTGGCAGAGTTATTCTGCGACTTTCCGACACCGCGGGTCTTCGCGAGTCGGGCGACGTAGTTGAAAAGATTGGAATAGATCGAGCTCGTCAGACGGCAGAGTCTGCGGAGCTTATATTGGCGGTATTTGACGGAAGTCGAGCCCCCGACGAAAAGGACGCGGAATTTGTTGAATATTTGCAAACGTTAGGCGGAATCAAGGTCGCGATAGTCAACAAGAGTGACCTTGGAATATTGCCCGAGGCGAACGAGCTTTTGTCGACTTTTGAGCATATTTGTCAGGTCTCTGCGGAGCTTGGTGACGGTTTCGATCGATTGGAGTTTTTGATAGAGCAGCTCTATATAGATGAGAATCTGGATACGGGCAGCGACGCGATAATATCCAACGCGCGTCAAGCGGCATCTGTCGGATCGGCTGTTGAGGCGCTTGAGATCGCGATCAACGCTATCTCGGCAGAGCTGCCTCTTGAAATATGCTGTGCAGAGATCGAAAACACGCTTTCCGCGCTGGGCGAGCTTGACGGCAGAACGGTCTCCGAAGACATTGTTGGTCGAATTTTCGCTAATTTTTGCGTAGGAAAATAATAAAATAGAAAGATTTTGAAATGAAAATACTTGCCATAGGTGATATCGTCGGTGTTAGGGCGATAGAGCATTTAAAACAGCATTTGTGGAGTCTGCGGCGTAAGCTCGGCATTGATTTCGTCGTAGCTAACGGCGAGAATGCTACCGAAATACACGGTCTTAGCGCCCCCGATGCCCAAAAGATACTTGATTCGGGTGTAGACCTCATTACTATGGGCAATCACACTTGGTCAAAGCGTGACTTGTACAATTTTCTTGACGATAATTCCGACAAGATAATCAGACCCGCAAACTATCCCGGAAACGCTCCCGGTTGCTCTTATACAATAGTCGACGCTTGCGGATACAGACTGCTTTGCATGAACGTTCAGGGTGTAGCTTTTATGGAGCCGCTTGCCGATCCCTTTGAAGCTGTCGAATACATACTTGCGCGCGAGGAGGGCGAATACGATCTTTCTCTGCTTGACTTTCACGCCGAGGCGACGTCCGAAAAGTACGCTATGGCGCGCGTTTTTGACGGCAAGATCAATATGATCTTCGGCACACACACTCACGTGGCGACTGCTGACTGTCAGATCCTTCCCGGTGGCACAGCATACGTCACCGATCTTGGAATGACGGGTCCCGTGAACGGAATTCTCGGTACGGACAGCGAGCGCGTGCTTCGGAAGATGAGAATGCACATGCCCTCTCAATTTATCGTTGCCGACGGTGAAATAAAGGCAGACGCAGTGATATTTGAGACCGACGGAGAGAAAATGACTAAAATTTCGCGAATTAGATTCTGATTTATCGCAACGAGATAATAAATTATGCCGCCGCAAGCGGCGGATTGGAGGATTATATGGGACGTATGCTTGGTGCTCACGATTCGAGCGAGCTTGACAGACCCGATCTTAATAAATGCCCCGATTGCAGATGCTTTTTTGCGGGCGACAACTGCCCCTTGTGCGGCAAGGAATGTCCCGAGGAGATGCGCGCTGGAAACAGAGCTAAGGTAAAGCCGCCCAAGCGCCGCCGCGGTGACTCGGGAAGAGTGACCTTCGTGTCGTGGTATCACAGCTGGTGGTGCATAATTCTGGCGTTGATCTTTTCGCCGATACTTGGCATCATTCTTCTCGTTACGAGCCCACACGAAAAGTCCAAGAAAATAACCGTAGTCATTATCGGAGTCGTGTGGCTGTTGTTATCAACATTCGGGCTATCTATCCTTTCGGGAATAATGAATATTTTCGACAAGCCTGTTGACACTTCCTTATCCCGTGAGGAATATATCGCGAAATGTGAGTCTGTAAGTGTTGAGGACTACTACAGACACTCCTACCGATATGAAGATGAATTTGTAACGATGACTCTGGTCGTAACCGAAAAGTTTACCGACCCCGACGGATACAAATACACCACTTACTATCTTTGCTCCGATACTGATGGAAAATATCAGATAATGATCCGCGATTGCTCGCAGGACGAAGTCTGCAACTATGCTGTGGGCGATGAGATAGTCATATACGGCGAGGGCGCAGGAGATAAAGAGGTGTATGACACACTCTATAATATCAAATCTGCACCGTGCATCAATGTGGCGTATATTGAGATCGTTGAATGACGTGTTTGTTGAGATGTGCCTCGTAAGTGTAAGCAAAAAGACCCGTACGGCGACGTTTTTGCGCAGCAAAAGTCGGTGAGTGAGCGATAGCGAACGCAAGAATCGTTTCGCTTTGCGAAACAGGAACCTTTACACAAAAATCGCAGAGCGATTTTTGGTGATGGATTCGATTGGTACCGCCGCGAAGAAGAAAAAAGACCCGTACGGGAATCTGAACCTTAGCACAAAATTTGCAAGCAAATTTTGGCGATTAGAATTCAATTGAACACGTA
>CAZQLJ010000196.1:0-3368 GCA_964594085.1 uncultured Clostridium sp. | reverse complement strand
GTTTTGTTTGTATAAAAAAGTATGATGGAATCTCACCGCGCTGTTCGCGACGGCTCGGACGCTTTAACCGAATCACGCCTCGCCGACTCAGCGTTGCATAAGTTTCACCGACCAAATCAACGATTTGGGGACCGAGGACGTTACGGGCATCAAGGAGATCGGTATGATCACCAAGATCGCGGCGGACACCGTTGATAAGCTCGTAGTTTACGACAAGAACGGCCTCCACTACGACCTTAACGGCGTCGACTGGGCAACTGCCGAGTACGTAGGCTTCGATATCAAAGACACAGGTATCTTCGGATACATACTCGCAACCGACGAGACCAGCGGAACTCTCACAGTTGCTCTTGAGGACGGCAACTACGTCATCAAGCAGGCTACCGTTCCCGCAGGTGGCAAGCTCGATGCTCATAAGACCATATATGAACAGAAGGATGCTTGGGGCTTCAAGGGCACCAGCACCGATATCTACAGCTCTGAAACCGACTACTTCTTCGGTCAGAGAATATACACCGACGCGTCTCACGACTTCACCGCTTTCCTTGAGGAAGCGTACATTGAGCGTAATCCCCTTACAAGCGAAAACATAACGATCAATACCGACAAGACCGCTAACGCAACCTTCGACGGCTACGACGGTCTCCGCGGAATCTACGCGTTCACCGTAGCTGAAAACGTAGGCTTCAATACCGCATACTACAGCGCACAGAACTTCCACGGCGCAGTATCCTTCTCCGTAAAGGGCGACGACTACGACCGTAACATGTACGTTCTTGCATACACCGACGCAACCAGCATTGAGTGCGGCGCAGTTCTTGACGGCAAGGATATGATGCTTCCCATTCCCGTAGAGGTTTCCAAGAACTTTGCAAACGAGTTCGAAGAGCCGATCTGGGCTTGGGGCGATATCGAGTATAGTGAAGTAAGATTCCCCGTAGCACTTTCCGCAGGAGAGACTCAGGATCTCACCGTACTTCAGCTTTATATGAACTGGGGTAAATATCCGTTGAAGCAGATATCCTCCATTCAGTTCTTTGCTCCCTACTACCACCTCTCCACAGGTGTAACCGAAAGTAATTGTATCGCATCCTACTACGTTCACGGCAAGGATCTTCAGACCCTTCCCGACCACAGAGCAGCTTCTGCTCCCCTTTGGTCAGGCGACCCCCAGCACGATAACGGCGGATTCCATTACTTCTTGCAGTATACCGATAGCGAAGGCAATATAATTGCTTCAGATAACATAATCAATAATATCGAAGCAGCAGGACCTACTTACGCAGAGATAGACTTGACTTATCTTTCCGACGACGGCAAGATCGAAGTAACCTATACTCACATGGAAATGCCTCAGCTCGACGAGAACAGAGCATACTACACAATGAAGTACATCGTCAAAGAGGATGTTACCATCGACGAGTTCTACAAGAACTTCTCCTTCTATTCTGTCCGCGCATACGGTAACGGTTACGCTAAGCTTGGATATTGGGGCACGAACGGCGCAGTTGCCGACGTAGCTACCAAGACAAGCGGCACAAAGTACGTGCTTGGTACGGAGTGTCCTTACTTCGATATGTACGAAACTTCTAATACCCCCGGCACGCAGATGGCAGACGTATCCTTCCTCATCTTTAATTCCTTCGTCGACCTTGACGCAGACGGAAAGGATGACGGCGTAAACTTCGCAGTATATGAAAAAGACGGACTTGGTGCTCTTACCCTCAACATCGACGGCACACAGACTATCAAGGCGGGAGCAACCATTACCATTAACTCGATCATTATGCCTTGGTGGAACCAGGCATACAGAAATGGCGACACCTCTGTAGCTCCCGACCAGAACGTAAGAGACGTTCGTGAAAATTCTCTTCTCGATCCCTTCAAGGCAACCGCAATTGAAAACGCAGAGGTTATGGACACCACCTTCCTTCCCTCGGTTAAGACCACCAACGGCAAGAGCGCGACCTTCACCCTTTCGGGCGGAGAAAACAACGTGACCTTCCGCGTATACGGATTTGAAAAGCTCACCGCTCCCAAGCTTTACGAGCTTGTTGACGGCGAATGGGTACTCGTTGACGTAAGCTCCGCAACTACCGCAGATAAATCCGGCAATGCTCACCTTTACGACGGCTATGCCGTACACTACGACGGCGACGGAACCTTCTCCTACTCCTTCGTAACCACGCTCACAGGTGACCAGACAAGAACCTTCAAGGTTGAAGCCTCCGAGACATTTACAGGCTGGGTTGAGCCCGAAATTCCCGACGACACACCCGATATAGAGAACTATTGGGGCGCATCCGACCTCTCCGTTATCACAGGCGCTACTCTTGAAGACGACGACACCTGCGTTCGTATCTACGGCAACGGCACAAGTGCAGAGAAGTACTTCTCTCTCCCCATATCTGCCCAGACCACTGGCGGATACGTAGTTGTCAAGTACAGAGTTCCCACCACTAATGATACCGATCCCGGTCATTTCCAGGTGTACATCGGTACCGAAGCAGCCGACATCATCGGCTCTAAGGACTGGATGCTGACCCGCGACGTCAAGAAGGACGGTCAGTGGCACGTTATGGTGATCGATCTTAAGGCATTCAATCTTGAAAACTTCGTTGCAAACGACGACGGAAGCTACTCCACCAAATATTTCAGATTCGACATATTCAACGCAGTTATGTCTGCAACCTCGTATATCGATCTTCAGTACGTAGCTCTCTGCGACACCCTCGAGGCAGCTCTCGAGCTCAACGAGGATATGGTATCCGTAGACTTTGTACAGAACGAAAATACCAGTACCGTGATCTACGTTTCCACGGGAACAGGCGAGGCAAGTGACAGCGACTACTTCGACCTTTTCATCGACGCTTCCACCATTGCATCCTCCACCAAGAACAGCGTTGTTACCACAACGCTTGCGGACGATAGCAGCTACGTAACCATCGGTGTAAGCACACCGTCAACTCCCGAGGCATTCCTCAACATATACGCAGGAGGCAACGAAGTCAGCGGACAGTACATCGTGATCAAGTACCGTATCGACTCCAAATATGCAGGACTCGTTTCCGAGGATCTTCACCTCGAGTGCTTCACAAGTACGACTAACACCGAAGCAACCGGAGGCGACCACATCAACACTCTTGATAAAGAGGTCCTTAAGGCAGACGGCGAGTGGCATATACAGATATTCGACGCTTCTACCCTTAAGTCATTCACCCAGAACGAAGACGGCAAGTACGTCGCAAAGTACATCCGTCTCGACGCTCTCAACCAGGAAGCAAAGCTTGGCGGAATTCCTGTCGATCTTGAAATCGACATCGCATTCGTAGCAATGTGCGAGGACACAAGCGCATATCTCGAGTCGC
>CAZQLJ010000195.1:0-3392 GCA_964594085.1 uncultured Clostridium sp. | reverse complement strand
CGTTGACCTTCAGAGTCGGAGTCTGACGCGCTATCCAGCTGTGCCACGGGTAGATTTTTTATGCATAGAACAGTATACCATATTTTTATGAGGTTTGCAAGCGGTTTTATAAATTTTGGCGGAGATTTGGGATCAGAATTCGGCTTGCGGCGAGAAAAACGTTGGTTTTGGGAGATTTATATTGAATTATCTGTAAGGGGCGCTACAGATACCCCAAAAAACAAGATCACCACGTGCTGTGATCGGGCAAAAATGCCTTCATTAGTCTGTGGTGATCTTTATTTATGCGAAAAATCCAATAAGCGTTATCGCAATGTAGAGTGTAAGTGTAACGATGGCGCAAACGAGGGTGGGAGTATATACTAATGCGCTTTTTATTTCTCCAAACAGCTCTTGGCGCTTGATCTTGGGCACGCGTGAGCTTTCTTCTCCGTCTGCCACTCTTACTGCCTTCGTTCTATATACTCTCGCCGCCTCGGACACGAACAGAGCCGTGCTTACGAGCCATGCGCCGATTATTATAACGATCAGCAGGGCGTTGCTTTGAGACGATATGAAATATTTTGACAAATTAGTATTGATGAAAAGCCCGTAGAGATTGTAGATGAAGTGCAGTATCATACACGAGATCAGTGAGCCCGTTGTAAATCTGACAAAGCAATATGTAAGGGCGCAGAAAAGTGCGGCGGGCAATCCTCCCAGCGTGAACGCGAACAGAGCTGACAAGAGTGAGGACACACAGCACGCAAGTCCTTCGCTTATCTTGGAAAGCTCGCTGTAAACTATTCCTCTGAACACCAGTTCCTCAACGACTGCGGGAATAACGGCGTACACGATGATAAGATAGATTGTGTTTACGGTATATTCGTTCTCGCCTGCGGTGAAGGCGCCGAGCAGGGTAAATCCCTCGGACGAGGCGTAGACTCCGCCGAAAATAATATTAAGCACAAGTGCGGTGGAGACAAGAAAAAGGGAAGTGAAAACAAGAAAAAACACGTATTCGTATCCAATCTTCGCCATGCCGATGCCTTTAAGCTGCGCGGAGAGCTTTTTTTCGGGGCAGATGATCAGCATACAGAGATATGCGGGGATAAGCATGGCAACAAGCTGTGCTATAATTGGCGAGAGCAGGTCCTTGCCGAATGGGTAGATGAATCTGTCGATGATCACCGCTAAAAACGCGACCGTCATACAGACCGTTACGAGCAACATTGGCAGGAATGCTCGCGCGTCGGGGATAGCGGGAATATCACCTATCGATTTTTTAATCTTCTTTATTCTGTTTTTCATATTTTTACTTTGCGAAGATCGATTTTTTGATCTGCTCGGCGGTCTCGTCGTCCTTGAGTGCGCGGACGAGCTCAAGTCCGAATTCGAGCGCGACGCCCATGCCCTTGGCGGTTATGATATTTCCGTCGCGGACAACGGTCTCGGTCTTTGATACCGTTGCGCCCTCGAGATGCTCTTCAAAGCCGGGATAGCAGACTGCGTTTTTGCCCTTCAGGTATCCGCGTTTGCCGAGCACCATGGGTGCGGCGCAGATAGCGCAAAGGAACGCGCCCTTTCGTGAAGCGGCGCGGAGGGCGGCGTCGACGGTCTTTGACTCGTCGAGATTGCTCGAGCCGGGCATACCTCCTGGGAGAATGATCATATCGGGGGTAGAATCGCGGTACATAACGTCGGGGATATCGGCTTGCACGGTGATTCCGTGAGCGCCAATTATGGTATCCTTGCCGATTCCGACCGTTGTGACCTCAAGTCCTGCGCGGCGGAGGATATCAAGCGGACAAAGCGCTTCGACCTCCTCAAAGCCGTCTGCCAAAAACATGTATATCATATCTTTGAATCCTTTCGTTTTTACTATATTGAAATTATAACACACGCGCACACATTTGTCAACGCGGAGGGAAGAAAGTTTTTGAGGTGTGTTTGATTTTTGGATATGTCGTGCGTAAAAAATGACCGCTGCGCCGATAAAAATCGCGCCCACGATCAAAAAAGGCAGTTTTCATGGTTGATTTTGGCATTTTGCTGTAAAAAAATCGTTTTCGTCGGGCAAAAATTTACTCTATACCACTTGATAATTTTTAAAATATGTGGTAAACTATAATTTGGTAAAAAATTTGGCGAAATGCCGATCAAAATAAGAAAGGCGGAATTTATCATGACCTACAACAAGAAGTCGATCGAAGACGTTGTTATCAACCCGGGCACAAAGGTGTTCGTTCGTTGCGATTTCAACGTACCCAGCAAGGATGGCGTTATCACCTCGGACAAGAGAATCGTTGAGGCGCTTCCCACTATCAAGTACCTTATGGCTAAGGGCGCAAAGGTTATTCTTGCTTCCCACATGGGCAAGCCCCACAACGTATTTACCCCCGATTTCAAGCTCACCAAGAAGGAGCTCAAGAAGGTTGCAGAGCTTCCCGAATCCGAGCAGGCAGCTGCTACCGCAGAGTATCTGGAGAAGGCAAAGAAGGACGTTAAGAAGTATTCTCTTAAGATCGTTGCAGACAAGCTCAACGAATATCTTGACGGAAAGGTAGTTCATGCTACCGATATCATCGGCGATGACGCTAAGGCGAAGATCGCGGCTATGGAAAACGGCACCTGCGTGCTTCTCGAGAACGTTCGCTTTGACGCGGGCGAGGAGAAGAACAAGCCTGAATTTGCAAAGGCACTTGCTGATCTTTGCGGCGAGGGCGGTCTTTACGTTAACGATGCGTTCGGCACTGCTCACCGTGCACACGCTTCCACTGCGGGTGTAGCGGCTTATCTTCCCGCGGTTTGCGGTTATCTTATCGGCAAGGAGATCGGCGTTATGGGCAAGGCTCTCGCAGATCCCGAAAGACCCTTCGTTGCTATTCTCGGCGGCGCAAAGGTTTCCGACAAGCTCAACGTTATTAACAATCTTCTTGGTAAGGTCGATACTCTTATCATCGGCGGCGGTATGGCTTACACCTTCCTCGCGGCTAAGGGCTACGGTGTTGGTAACTCCTTGCTTGACAGTGAGAAGATCGACTACTGCAAGGAAATGATGGCGAAGGCAGAGGCTAACGGTGTTCAGCTTCTTCTTCCCGTTGATACCACTATTGCAGACGGCTTCCCGAATCCCATCGATGCTCCCATTGAGGTCAGTGTTGTAGATGCTGACAAGATCCCCGCTGACAAGGAGGGTCTTGACATCGGAACCAAGACTATGGAGCTTTACGCGAATGCGGTTAAGGCTGCAAAGACTGTCGTTTGGAACGGTCCTATGGGAGTTTTCGAGAACCCCACTCTTGCAAAGGGAACTGTTTCCGTTGCACAGGCACTTGCTGACAGCGATGCTACCACGATCGTTGGCGGCGGCGACTCTGCGGCGGCTTGCGAGACTCTCGGATTTGCTTCCA
>CAZQLJ010000194.1:0-3493 GCA_964594085.1 uncultured Clostridium sp. | reverse complement strand
AGGAGGTTGCGGTATGGATATCCTCGCCCGAGAGGAAGGCTTCGATCATATTTTCGTCGCTTGAGACGTGCGCGAGCACGCGGAGCTCTATTTGTGAATAGTCGGCATCGATGAGGACTTTTCCGTCGTCGTTGGGGATGAAATATTCGCGGAAGCGTCTGCCTGCCTCGGTTCTTATCGGAATGTTCTGCAGGTTGGGGTTGACCGAGGAAAGACGTCCCGTTGCCGTTCCAGTTTGCTTGAAGGTGGTGTGGCACTTGCCGTTTTCGTCGGCGCTCTTGAGCAGTCCGTCGACATACGTGCTCTTGAGCTTGGCGACCTGTCTGTAATCGAGTATATCGTCGATGATCGGGTGGTATTTGCGGAGCTTTTCGAGCACCTCGGCATTGGTGGAGTAGCCTGTTTTGGTCTTTTTGGCAGTCGGGAGCATAAGCTTCTCAAAGAGAACCTCGCCGAGCTGCTTGGGGGAGTTTATATTGAACTCCTCGCCTGCCATCGAGTATATTCTCTCCTCGAGTGCTCTTGCTTGCTCCTCAAGCTCTTCTCCGTATTCTGCTATGCCCTCGCGGTCGATTTTGAAGCCTGCGTTTTCCATATCGCAAAGCACTGCCGCAAGGGGCATTTCGATGTTATAAAGCAGGTCGAGCTGACCGCTTTCGGAAAGTCTTTTCTCTATGATCTGCCACATTTTTGCGACGTAGTATGCCTCGGGGATCTTTTCGTCGGCGGTGTCGCCGAGGTATGAGCCGACAAGTCTTTCGAGCTCGTAGCTGCTTTGCGACGAGTCGTCCACGTACGCTCCGAGCATTACGTCAAAATAGCAATCGCGGAAGTGGATTCCCTTTGAGTCAAGGGATTTATAGAGGGATTTGCAATCGCAGGTGATTATTTTTTTGGTCTTTATAAAGCTTGCGAGCTCGTCCGTGAGGCTTGTGGCGATAACTGTCTCGGCGTCGGAAATATACGCTTTTTCGTCGGTGATGGAGAGGGCATATATATCGCCGCCGAGCGAGGCGAGGTCGGTGCTCTCGATCACGGCAATGCTTGCTTTTTCCGTAGCTTCGGGCAGGCTTGAGGGCTCGTCCGCGTCCTTATCGAGTCCGCAACGCTTTATTGCGGAGAGCAGATTGTATCGCAAAAAGAGTCTTTTCGCCTCGGGGCGATCGAGTCCCTTATGGGCAATATCCGCAAGGGTGATGCCGAGGGGGACGTTGCGGATGATGGTTGCGAGGTCCTTGGACATATAGGCGCTCTCTTTGCCGTTTTCCATTTTGGCTCTGACCGAGGGGGTGAGCTTGATGTTGTCGAGATTTTCGTATATCGCATCGAGGCTTCCCTGCTCGGCGATGAGTCTGAACGCTGTCTTTTCGCCAACGCCCACGACACCCGGGATGTTGTCCGAGCTATCGCCCATAAGCGCTTTGACGTCGACGTACTGACACGCGTGTACTCCGTATTTTTCAAAGAACGCCGCGTCGTCCATCGTTACGGTGTCGGTATTTGTGGCGAGAAGCACTTTGGTCTTATCGCTGATAAGCTGGAGCGAGTCGCGGTCGCCCGTGAGCACGTACGCTTCGGTGTCGCCCTCGTTCTCTGCCCAAGCGGCGAGCGTACCGAGGATATCGTCTGCCTCGTAGCCTGCGAGCTCAAGCACGTGAAGTCCCATCGCGCGACAGATCTCCTTTGCCACGGGAAGCTGCTTTGCAAGGTCCTCGGGCATCGGCTTTCTGCCTGCCTTATAGTCGCCGTACATTTCATGGCGGAAGGTGGGAGCTTTGAGGTCAAACGCTACCGCCGCGTAGTCGGGCGAGAGTCCGTCGAGCTGTTTTATGAGCACGTTTACCATGCCGAAGATGGCATTGGTGGGAAAGCCGTCGGGTGTGGAAAGCGGTCTTATGCCGTAAAACTGTCGGTTAAGTATACTGTTTCCGTCTATACAGAGTAGTTTTTTCATTAAATTTCACTCCGAAGTGTTTATTTATGATAATATTTTACCACATTTTTAGGGGTTGTGTCAACCGAATTGATAATTTCTTGAAAATTTTTTCAGCTCTACGGATGTCAGAATTTTGAGCAATTTTTTACACTAAAGTTATTGACAAGCCACAAACGGTATGATATAATTATAGAGTAATATTTGTATTTGTGTCAAAATTCAAGGATTATTATATATTTCAGGAGGAATTTTAAAATGAGCAGAAAACTTATAGCAATTTTTACCGCACTTCTTCTTGCAGCTTCTCTCTGCGCTTGCGGAGATAGGGGAGGCAATGAGGAAACCACGGAGGGTTATAGAATAGAGATCCCCTCGGGTGAGGATACCACCGCAGAGGACACTACCAAAGAAGACGTTGAGCAGACCACCGAGTCCCAGACACAGACCCCTGCTGACAGCTTTGAGGAGTGCAGCGACACCGTATACGTTCTCGTTGGAAACAATGCGGCTAATCTGCGTACTTCCCCCAGCATGAATGATTCCGCTATAGCTACAAGCGTTGAAAACGGAACCGAGCTTGAGAGAGTTGCAGTAAGCAACGACGGTTGGAGCAAGGTCGTTTACAACGATGAAACATACTACATCAAGACATCTTGCGTAATCACCACCTCTGACCTTGACGGATTTGTTGCCGCTACGGGAACAGTCACTGTTTCGGGTAGCTTCAACGTACGTATCGCTCCCAGCACCAACAATGATGCTGTTGGAACTCTCGTTGCCGGCGACACGATCGAAGTCATCGCAGTTAACGAGACTACCGGTTGGTACAAAATAAACTTTGACGGCGTATACTACACGGGCGAGGCTTACGTTTATATCGATTCCGATTATATGGAGGGTGAGGTCGTAGTAGAGACCGAAACTACCGGCAATGAAGACACGACCGCTGGCGAGATCCTTACGGAAACTCCCGGTGAAGAATAATTTTTGCAGCATATCATAAAAAGATCTCGGCTCACGTGAGCCGAGATCTTTTCTTTATTTTTTCTTGTGGGTCGGTTTTTTCTTCTTTTTAGTGGCGGAGAAGCCAAATTTGCCGATCTTCTTGCCGAGCTCGAAATACTCTCCGTGGGCATACGCGGCAAGTCCCGCTTTTTCAAGGTGGAGCTTCCCTTCCTTATCGATAAGGTCTTCGTCGACGTCGACTGCGACTATATCTGCCAAAAACATATCGTGTGTGCCTAAAGGTATGATCTCGGTGACCTTACATTCAAGTGAAAGCGGACTCTCGCCGATAAGCGCGCACTTAACCTCGGTCGCGCTCTCCTTTGTGAGCTTACACTTTTCAAATTTATCGACCTTAGCACCCGTGTAGATGCCGCAATAGTCTGCCTCCTTTACGAGCTTCGCAGGAGTCAGATTTATGACGAACTCGCCGCTTTCCTTGATCATATTATACGAGTGACGCTTCGGGCGCACGGAGATATAGGTCTTGGGTGGAATCGTGTTGATGATTCCCGTCCACGCGACTGTCATAATATTCGAGTTTTCCATATC
>CAZQLJ010000193.1:0-3503 GCA_964594085.1 uncultured Clostridium sp. | reverse complement strand
TATACCGATGGCATTCAATGCTCGGTTTGCAATACTTGGCAATCAGGACACGAGCAAATAGATCGTTTGCCACATACACCAATTAATGCCGAGAGGGCGGAGCCAACGTGTACGGAGACAGGAATAGAAGCAGGAACTATTTGCTCTATCTGCAGCGCAACTGTTGAGGGCAGAGAGACTATAAGAGCGTTGGGACATAATTTTAGCAGAATTACTAACATATGTGAGCGTTGTCCGGAAAAAGAGTATTACGAGATAGATACCTATGAGTTGTTTGCAAAGGGATATGGAGATCTAAGCGGAGCTGTTATATATCTTAACAAATTTATTCTTGATAGTGATACAAATTCGTACGTTATAACTCTTGGACAAGAGCAGGACTATCTTCGTTTGGTCGGAGATTCGAACAAGACTTACAATTTACGTATCGTTGTTAAAGATAGGGAAACGAGAATAGATATTGATTTTGTGAACGTAAATTTGTCAAATAAAAATCCTATAATTTATTCCGAGTCGGATTCATTTATAGACCTTGGGCTATACGGAGATAAATGCTCGCTTGTTTGTTCAAAAAATAATACCGGAGCAAGCGGTGAACGAGGTGCTGACGGATCGTCGGCAATATGTGTAAACGGGGAGCTTCAGATAAGCCTCCACACCAATGAAGCTATTGTATCCGGAGGAGATGGCGGCAACGGAGGTAACGGAAGCAATATGTGGGGAGGAAACGGAAAAGACGGCGGCGACGGTGGTGACGGAGCTTCGGCTATAATTGCAGATTCCGTCACGGTCGCGCTTTACAACGGCGTTTCGAGAGACAGCATTGTTTTCAGCGGCGGATGCGGAGGAAGCGGTGGCGAGGGCGGAACCGCACTTTCCATTATTGGTACGGAGGGACCCTCACCATATAAAGACGGAGAAGCCGGAATTGACGGAAGCGATGCTCAATTAGCCGTTTCTGTAGGAGTAAAATATATAATCCAATCCGGCAAATAATTAATAGCACCCACATTGAGCGTGTTCTTTGTGGGTGCTATTTCAGACAAATTCATGTAATTTTTTTAAATCTATTGATTTAATGGATGTTTTATGTTAAAATATTATAGATGTGTAATGTTTTTGTGTAAATAGTTTTTTCGAAAGGAAAATATATGTTAGAAATCAAGAACCTGACTTATATCGTCACCGATGCCGAAACGGGCAAGGAGAGAAAGATACTTGACGACGTAAGTCTCACGATAAACGAGCGTTTCGTCGCGATAACAGGCCCTAACGGAGGCGGAAAATCCACTCTCGCAAAGCTTATAGCGGGAATTTATACAGCAACCTCGGGTCAGATATTGCTTGACGGCGTAGATATCACGAATATGACCATAACCGAGCGCGCGAATGCAGGCGTCAGCTTTGCCTTCCAGCAGCCCGTAAGATTCAAGGGCATTACGGTCAAGGATCTTATCTCTTTTGCCGCAGGAAGCAAAATTTCGGTCTCTGAGGCGTGTAAATATCTCTCCGAGGTCGGTCTTTGTGCCAAGGAGTATGTAAACCGCGAGGTAAACGAGTCTCTTTCGGGCGGTGAGCTCAAGAGAATCGAGATCGCAATGATCAACGCGCGCGGAACAAAATTTTCGGTCTTTGACGAGCCCGAGGCGGGAATCGACCTCTGGAGCTTCAACAATCTTATCAAGGTGTTTGAGAAGATGTATGAAAAAACCAAGGGAAATATCCTTATAATCTCCCATCAGGAGAGAATTCTCGACATTGCAGACAAGATAGTCGTTATCGCAGACGGCAAGGTAGCCGCATACGGCGCGAAAAACGACATTTTGCCCGAGCTTCTTTCGGCTCAGTCGGGGTGTAAGTTTACACTGGGAGGTGACGAGTAATGGCAGAGAAGAAAAAGCTTGACAGTATTCAGCTTAACCTTCTGCGTGAGGTCGCGGATCTCCACGACGTTCCCGAGGGAGCGTACTCTCTCCGCGTGGACGGCGAAATGTACGGAAAGAACTCATCCGAAAACATAGTAATTGAGAAAAAGACCGATAAGCCCGGAATTGACATCTATATCAAGGCGGGCACGAAGCGCGAAAGCGTGCATATTCCCGTTATTCTGTCAGAAACGGGACTTAAAGAGCTCGTATATAACGATTTCCACATCGGAGAAGGCGCCGACGTTCTTGTTGTTGCGGGATGCGGCATCCATAATTGCGGTGTTCAGGATAGCGAGCATAGCGGAATACACAGCTTCTTCGTCGGCAAGAACGCCAAGCTCAAGTACGTCGAAAAGCATTACGGTGAGGGAGACGGAAACGGCAAGAACGTTATGAATCCTCATACGATCGTCGAGCTTGACGAGGGCGCGTATATGGAAATGGAAACAACGCAGATCAAGGGCGTTGACTCTACAAGAAGAAAGACCGAGGCAACCTTAGCTGACAAAGCAACTCTCGTTGTTCACGAAAAGATAATGACTCACGGAGAGCAGTTTGCGGAGACCGAATTTACCGTTGCGCTTAACGGCGAGGACTGCGGAGCACACGTCGTATCGCGTTCCGTTGCAAAGGATAACTCGCGTCAGCTCTTTATTTCAGACGTTGTCGGAAACGCGCGTTGCTCGGGACACACCGAGTGCGATGCCATCATTATGGATAACGCGTCGGTTCAGGCAATACCGAAGATCATCGCGAACAACACCGAAGCGTCGCTTATTCACGAGGCGGCGATAGGTAAGATCGCGGGCGAACAGCTTATGAAGCTTATGACGCTTGGACTTGACGAAAAGCAAGCCGAGGAAGAGATCATCAACGGATTCTTGAAGTGATCTGACACAAATTGGAGGAAAATTATGAAAATAACCGAAAATACCGATAAGGAAGTTGTAAAGCTTATAAAGGAGGGACTCGAGCGCACGGGCGGATATTGCCCTTGCCGCAGAGAGAAGACCCCTGAAAACAAGTGTATGTGCAAGGAGTTCAGAGATCAGATCAAGGATCCCGATTTCGAGGGCTATTGCCACTGTATGCTTTATTACAAAAGCAAATAATCAAAAATTAAGAGGTGCAAAATGATAATCGATATTACAAATGAAAATTTTGAAAACGAAGTAGTAAAATCCGAAATTCCCGTTCTCGTAGACTTTTGGGCAGAGTGGTGCGGCCCCTGCCGTATGATCGCGCCTATCGTTCACGAGATCGCAGAGCAGAGAACCGATATCAAGATCTGCAAGGTAAACGTTGATAACAACCCTCAGCTTTGCAATCAGTTCGGAATCGACAGTATTCCCACGCTCCTGCTCTTCAAGAACGGAGAGGTCGTCGCTAAATCCGTCGGATATAGCAACAAGGCAGTCCTCGAGAGCTTTATTGATAAGAATATCTGATTTCAAAAGCAAACTAAAGTCCCGCTTCGCACGGGACTTTATGCTATTATAGAGAAAATAAAAAAATTATTAAAAAAGTTCCAACCTTTTTCTTTATCCGTGTCTATATGGGTGAAAGCTTTCAACG
>CAZQLJ010000192.1:0-3543 GCA_964594085.1 uncultured Clostridium sp. | reverse complement strand
TCGGAATTAATCTGCGCAGCTGCTTTTTGTGGCATTCATTTGTGCCCTTCTCACAGGATGAATATGGATGTGTAAAGTAAACCATAGTGCTCTTAACTGCGTTATCGCGGATAAGAACGTTATGATAAAGGACGGAAGAGTCCTCTCGGGACACAAGACCATGCCGTTCTATATCGGTAAAAAAATGTCAGTATAATTCTATCTCAAAATTCCAAAAGATAGGTTAGAAATTATGAAGAAAATATTGTTTATAGGCGCGGAGGTCATGCCCTTCGCGGCAACAGGAGGACTTGGCGACGTAATGGGCTCGCTGCCCGCGGCGATCAAGGCAAAGGAAAAAAATAACGCAGACGTCAGAGTGGTCATGCCTCTGTACTCGGCAATCAAGGACGAGTGGAGAGCGCGGATGAAAGACGAAGCCGTCTTCTATGTGCCTTTAGCATGGAGAAGCCTCTACTGTGGAGTAAAAAGTCTCGTTAAGGACGGAGTAAAGTACTACTTTATCGATAACGAGTATTACTTCAAGCGTAGCGGTATGCTCTACGGCTATTACGACGATGGTGAAAGATACGCGTATTTCTGTAAGGCAGTAATGGAAATGCTCGTCCACCTCGAGTTCTATCCCGACGTTATTCAGGCAAACGACTGGCAGGCTGCCATGGCGGTGGTATATCTCAATACCAAATACCGTTATATCGAAGGACTTGCAAACACCAAAACGGTCTATACTATTCACAACATCGAGTATCAGGGCAAATACGATTTCAAAATACTCGGAGACGTATTCGATATGGGCCCCGAATATTATTCGCTGATGAGATATGACGATTGTATCAATCTCATGAAAGCGGCGATCGAGTGCGCTGACAGAGTGTCTACCGTAAGTGAGAGATATGCCGAGGAGATCAAGACCTACGAATATTCGCACGGTCTTTCTCACATACTCTACAGAAATGCGCATAAGCTCACGGGAATACTTAACGGTATAGACTATAACTACTACAATCCCGCAAAGGATAACGTGCTCGTAAAGAACTACGACCGTCGCGGAGTGATAAAAGGCAAAGCAGAGAACAAGATGGCGCTTCAGCGCGAATACGGACTCCCCGAGAGAGCCGACGTGCCGATGCTTGCTATTATCTCAAGACTTGCAACCCATAAGGGACTTGACCTCGTAAGAGACATCGCGGACAACGTCGTAAGAAATAACGACGTCCAGTTCGTCATTCTTGGCAAGGGCGAGCCTCAGTACGAAAGCTTCTTCTACGAGCTCGAGTGCAGATATCCCGATAAGGTCAGAGCTCTGTTGACCTACGACAGAGACCTCTCCAAGAAGATATACGCCGCTTGCGATATATTCGTAATGCCCTCCAAGAGCGAGCCCTGCGGACTTTCGCAGATGATCGCTTCGCGCTACGGCGCCGTGCCCGTAGTCAGAGAAACGGGCGGACTTGCCGACTCGATAAAGGGCTATTGGGTAGACAATGGTGAGATTAAGGGCAACGGCTTCACCTTTGCGAACTATTCGTCTTGGGAGCTTGAGGACAGAATAAATGCCGCCCTCGCACTTTACGCAGATAAGGCGCAGAATAAGAAGTTCATCAGTAAGATAATGGGAACCGACTTCTCGTGGAGCGTATCCGCGGGCAAGTATATGGAGATGTTTGATTCTCTTTGATCAATACCAATAAAAATGCCAAGAAAAGTCCCCGAGGGCAAAAACTCTCGGGGACGGCGAAATTTTTTGAGATGATAAAACGCGACCCGACCGAGTGTGGCATATCTCTGTTTATAAGTCACTTTGTAAGCGGAGATATGCCTCACGAAGCTCCGTGAGCAATTAATCAAGAACAAAATTTTGATCCGAAAGGTATAAAACACAAATGAATCACGAAAATTTGACCTCAGCAAAAATCAAAGAAAACATTGAAATCAAGCTTTCGCGCTATTTTGGTTGCACACCTGCCGAAGCATCCGATGAGCAGATGTATAAGGCGGTCTCTATGACCGTCCGCGACATTCTCACCGAAAAACGCGGCGACTTCAAAAAGGAAGTCAACAAAAAGGGCGCAAAGCGCATTTACTATATGTGTATGGAGTTCCTGCTCGGCAGATCTCTCAAGACCAATGTCTGCAACCTCGGACTTGACAAGTCCTACGGAGAGGCGCTTGAGGCACTTGGCTTCAAGCTCAATGACCTTTACGAGTGCGAGCCCGACGCGGGACTCGGCAACGGAGGTCTTGGCAGACTTGCCGCTTGCTTTATGGACTCCTTGTCCTCTCTCGACTACCCCGCAACCGGATTTTCACTCTGCTACGAGTACGGTCTTTTCAAGCAGAAGATCGTTGACGGTATGCAGGTAGAGCTTCCTGACGTATGGCTTCCCGGCGGAGAGGTATGGCTCGTTCCGAGAACAGACCGCGCATTCGTAGTCCGCTTCGGAGGACACGTTCGCGAAAAGTGGGAAAATAACCACATGACCGTTATTTATGAAAACAGTGAGGAGATCGAGGCAGTTCCTTACGACATGATGATCTCGGGAGCAGACAGCAAGGGCGTCAGCCGCCTGCGTCTGTGGAAGGCAAGAAATATCCAGAACTTCAATATGGGTCTGTTCACACAGGGACAGTATCATAAGGCGGTCGAGGATAGCACGAATGCCGAAACTCTCACCAAGGTGCTCTATCCCTCGGATAACCACACCGAAGGAAAGCTCCTCCGTCTCTCTCAGCAGTACTTCCTCGTATCCGCATCGGTTCAGAGTATCATTCGCGACCACATGGCAGTATACGGAACACTTGCAAATCTCGAAGAAAAGGTAGCTATCCATATCAACGATACTCACCCCGCACTTTGTATCCCCGAGCTTATGAGAATCCTCGTGGACGATTATTTCTTCTCTTGGGAGGACGCGTGGGATAAGGTAGTAAAGATCTGCTCCTACACCAACCATACGGTTATGCCCGAGGCACTTGAGACCTGGAACGAGGACCTGTTCAAGCTCAAGCTTCCCAGAATATACGACATCATCAAAGAGATCAACGAAAGATTCTGCCGCGACGCGTGGAACGCTTTCCCGGGCAACTGGCAGAGAATAAGCAAGATGAGCGTGGTAGGATACGGCTCGGTAAGAATGGCAAATCTCTCGGTTATCGGATCTCATTCGGTAAACGGCGTTTCCAAGCTCCACTCCGACATCCTCACCAAGACCGTCTTCAACGATTTCTATAAGATGTATCCCTATAAGTTCGAGAACGTAACGAACGGTATCGCACACCGCCGTTGGCTCTGCTACTCCAATCCCGAATTAGCGGCTCTGCTCGACGAATGCATCGGTACTGGATACAGACATAATCCTATAGAGCTTTCCGAGTTTGCAAAGTTTGCAGACGATAAGGCAGTGCTCGAAAGAGTCCGCGCGATCAAGCACAATAATAAGATCGCGTTCGCAAACCACCTTTACGCTAAGACAGGAAAGAAGATCGATACCCACTCGCTCTTCGACGTGCAGATCAAGAGACTCCACGAATATAAGAGACAGC